>NZ_CP107800.1 GCF_041431135.1 Streptomyces sp. NBC_00554
CAGTGGAGACGCTGGGAAGCCGTGGGCGGCCGTCCATGACCAGAGGCTGGTCCCGGCGGTGCGTCGGGTCTACATGACTGCCACGGCCCGTATTTGGGAGGCAGAGGGGGATGCGCCGCGTCTGGTGGCGAGCATGGACGAGGCCAGTCCCGTCTTCGGGCCGGTGGCTTACAAGCTGCGGCTGTCGGAGGCGATCCGACTCGGGCTTGTGGCGCCGTATCAGGTGCTCTGTCTCGACATCCGTGACCCGGAGCTCTATGCCGCGCTGACGAGCGAGGACACTGGGTCCCCGGCCGTGCGCGGGGCGCGGCTCGCGGCCGTCCAGGCCGGACTGATGCGCGCCGCGGTCGAAGAGCGGTTCCGTCGGGTGCTGGCCTTCCACAGTCGGGTGGGTGAGGCGGAGGCGATGGCGGCTGGGGTGCCGGCGGTCGCGGCCCGGCTCGCCGAGGACGACCCCGAGACTTTCCCGTCTGCGGAGCGGGTGTGGGCGGACTGGCTTTATGGCGAGCATGCGCCTTTGCACCGGCGTCAAGTGCTGGATGAGTTCGCTTCGGATTTTCGCGGAGAACCGGAATTTGAGGGACTGGATATCCCGGCTGCTTTGCGCGTTCTGAGCTCCGTTCGGGTCCTCGGTGAGGGCGTTGATACTGCTGAATGTGATGCGGTGCTCTTCGCTGATGCGCGGGGGTCGATGATCGATATCGTGCAGATGGTCGGTCGGGCGCTGCGGATGCAGCCTGGTGCCGGGAAGTTGGCGACGCTGATCGTTCCGGTATTCCTCGGACCGGACGAAGATCCAGACGAGATGTTGACCTCGGATGCCTACCGCACCCTCACGAAGGTTCTCGGGGCACTGCGGGCGCACGATACGGAGACGATCGAGGCCCTCGCCGATCCGCGTGTCCGCAACAGTCGCACCGAGGCCGAACACGAGGAGGTGGAGGGCGAGTTCGAGGGCGGCATCGACGGTGGGGAGCGCGACCAGGAGCAGGACGTCGCGCGGGTGAGCGGGGCGGCGGCCGGGGTGCTGCGCTTCAGCGAGGAGCGCGACCCGTTCGCGCTGACGCAGTTCGTGAAACTGCGGATCATCGATCCGGAGGGTGCGTACTGGCGGCGGGGTATCGAGGCCGCGACCCGGTGGCGGCGTGAGACCGGCCGCACCGAGCTGCGCGTGCCGTACACGTACGTGGCGCCGGAGGAGTGGGGAGCGGCCGGTGGGTATCCGCTCGGGCGGTGGATCGCGGATCTGCGGCGCTACTACGCCGCCGGCACCCTGGAGGCCAAGCGCGTCGTGGAGTTGGAGGCGCTGGGGATGGTGTGGTCGGCGTGGGAGACCGCATGGGCCGAAGGACTCGCCGTAGCGAAGGAGTGGGCCTCCGTACACGGGCATTTCCTCCCGCCCACCGCCGCTGCGTGGGGCGATGGCTTCCCCATCGGGGTGTGGGCGAAGAATCAGCGGGCTGCCGCTCGCAAGGCGCTCGTGAACGCTGAACGGCGTGCCGCGGGCGAGGTGGGGGTGTCCGGGGTCGGGGAGCTCTCGGAGAGCCGTCTGGACGCCTTGGATGCGATCGATCCAGCCTGGTGCCCTGCCTGGGGGATCGACTGGCAGAGGGGATTCCATCTCACGCTCATGCACGTGCGGTCCGACGGGGCGCTGCCCGTACGGGCGGGCGACGTGCTCGTGCAGGGCGAAGACCTCGGAGCGTGGACGGCTGCGCAGCGTGCGGGCTGGGACAAGCTGACGCCCGCGCAGCAGTGGATGCTCGACAGCGTCCTCGGGCTCGAGCCCGAGGACGAGACGGAACTGGCTCCGGTACGACGGACACAGGCCGACCGGTGGACCACCCACCTCGCCGCAGCCCGCCAGTTCCACACCCGCGAACGCCACCTCACCGTGCCTCGGAAGCATGTCGAGCAGATGGACGACGGCACGGAGATCAAGCTGGGCGGGTGGCTCGACAACACCCGCCGCAGGGCGGACAAGCTCACGCCAGAGCGCCGAGCGGAGCTCGATGAGCTCGGCATGCGCTGGTAGGCCACGGTGGGGGTGCGGGACTCCAGCGCCCGGTTCCAGTGCTTCGGCTGTGGTGCGTTCAGAAGGGGGGTTCGTCGCTGTATCCGCCGCCTGTCTGGACGGCAGGCTTGGGGGGAGAGCTGGTAGCCCACGGGTTGTCTGTCGGAGGCGATGCGGTCCCGCCCCAGCCGCCGGAAGCCTGCCGAGCTGGTGGCACCGCGGAAGCAGCCTGCGCTGGCGCGGCGGGCGGGGTTGCTGGTGCTTCGTCCGGTTCGAGGCCGTCGATGTCGTTGTTCCACAGTCGGTGCAGGTGCTCGCGGCAAGTCGCCGGATCGTTTTCGTCCCAGCGGTTGTCGTCCGGCTCCGGCCAGCGCCGGCCGTCGGGGTCCCGGTCTTGCAAGTGGCACAGAGCACGTAAGAGGGCGTCGACGACCGCCCATTGGCTGGTGGTCGTTCCCGTGAGGAGGCGTCGGATGGTTTCCCGGCTCACCTTGTGGGGGTTGGGCATGGTGCCCGTGAGGGTCGCGATCTGCGGGAGCGGGGGGCGTGCGGCTTCCCGGTAGTGGACGTAGAGCTCGGCAACGAGTTCCCGCTTGGGACCGGGCGGCAGCACGTCTTTACCGGGTATTCGCAGCATTCGCGGCATCCGGCAACTCTGCCAGACGTAGACACAGTTGACCCCGGAAAAGCTTGTTTCCACCTGGCATCACACCATATGAAGCCCCATGTGAGCTCATCCAGCCTCGCTCTGACTACTCATTGGCCCACCTGAGCTCATGACAGCAACTCAGAAACCATCCACAACCAGTGAGAACACCTTTCAACAACCTGCTGTTTTCGCTGGTCAGGGGGCATTTGGAGGTGGTTTTGTTGTTGCTGTTCACCCCGGGATTCAGGAAATGTCTCAAGGAGTGGACAGCGGCACGGCCGTCATCGGAAACGGCGACGGCCCCCTGGTGGGCAGGGAGCCGTCTGCAGAGGACCGAACCATCCCCAAAGAAGGAGAAGCTCATGTCCGAGGCCGAGCGTACGTTCAACACCGGCAAGCCGGAACCCCGCGCGGCCCCGAAAGCCGAGACGCTGGCAGCCCGGTCGGCACACCGGGCGAAACAGCTGCGCAACGAGGCTGGCCTCTACTTGCTGCGCGGCGCGGCTACGGCTGTCGGCGGAGCGGTCGTGGCGTACGGCGTTGTCTGGGTGCAAGCCCGCTGACGGGCTCGGACGGTACCCATGCCAGGAGACTCTGGGCGCAGGAAACCCTGAGGGCTGAGCTGGCATCAGAAGTGGTGGCCAGAGCAGAACTTGAGGCTGGTCGACTACGAGGCTTCAGCACCCCCAGCGCGGCCAGTACGTGAGCCCGCACTGTGTTCGTGGAGCCGTACGGATACGTCCGTGACCCACCCACCCCGACCACTCCCCCTCGCGCTCTTCGGTCCCGCGTGCAGCTCCAGCTGCACGCGGGACAGGCCGTCGCCAGGTCCAAGATGCCGCTCCGAATCCACGGCCGGGCCTGGCCCCACCATCATCAACTACCTCAACAGTCAGCCAGGCAACGAGAGATCAGTAAAAGAAGTGGGGGTGCCCAGGCGTCGCACGGCTTGCCCAAGAGACCAGAGCAGGTGAGCAGGCCCCACCGGGCGAGGAGGCACGACAGGCGGATACCGCGCAGGATCTGTTCCTCCCGCTCGGTCAGGGTGCGCAGGCCGCCGGTTCACCGCTGCGCATCCATGGCCCGGGCCTGACTGCGCAACTCCACCCGCGCCGTCGGCTTGCTGCCGGGACCCGCCCAGAACGGATGCCACCACAAGCGGGCCGACAGCATCAGCAGACGACGACGGTGTGCGGTGTTCGCCGTGGGGCAGGGCGCGGCGAGGGCGTCGTAGGTGTGGTTCCAAGCCGCTTGCAGCTGGACCAGGTCGTGGGGGAAGGGCGCGGACTCCATCACCCAATTAGCTCACGTGTTCGAATTCTGGCTCAAGTCGGCACGCACCTGCTGCGCAACTGCGTTGTGACTGAGCATCGCAGTTGGCGGATGAGCGCTTGAGATGGCGGGGCTGTGCGTCGGAGGTGGCGACAGGGGGCCCGTCGCGCTCCTGGGCGGGGAAAACTACTTTGGGGCGTCGGGTGAGCGTGGCAGGCTTGCGCGGTGATCGTTGAGTTGGCTCCTCGCTTCCTGACCTGGGACGACGTGGACCCCGCCCGTCAAGCCTTCGACGGCGCGTCCGTAGCGCAGACGGTGCGCTCGCTCGGCCCGGCCCGGTGTGTGCCTATCCGCCCGGACGTCCCTTTCGGGGACCCCGCGATGAGCACCTGGAGTCATGGCGAGGCCGAGTCCTGGGCCGACGCCATGTCATACGCCCTTGTCCAGCACTACGGCGGGTGGACCGTCGGGTGGCGCTGGTCGCACGACGAGGGGGATTTCGACGGCGGACCGGTAGGAAACTGGTGCTGTCCGCGGGACTCGATCACGACGCCGGAAGAGACACTGGTCCGTGTCGAGGCGGCCCTGCGTGAGTGGCGCGAGTGGCTGGAGTACCTCGCCGGCTGGTTCGAGGCGTACCCCCTGGACCTGACCGACATCGAGGACCAGCGGATCTTGTGGGAGCGCGCGGCGAGGAATCTGATCCTGCAGGTCGTCGACCGCACCGGGTGCGGCAGCGGCTGGCACGGCCACTGCCGCCAAGTGCTCACCTGGTTCCTCAATCGCTGGGGAGTCGCGCCCGACGTGGCCCGGGACCTGGTCAACGAGGCGATCGGTGGACGGTTCCACAGCTGGACCGGTCCTGACACGGTGGTGGTCGACGACGTCGCGGAGCAGCTTGCGCTCTCTCTGCAGCCGGCCGACGGCCGTACCCGCACAGACGCGCCGACTCAAGACCACTTGCAGCGCTGGCTCGCGGTACGCGAATCGGTGCCGTGGCACGAGGTCCCGGACAGCGGTACGGACGGACCGGTGGTGCCACTTCGCGACGGCGCGGCGGAGGACATCCGGGCCTTCGACGGCGCCATCGACCCTGCCCGAGCCGAAGGCCTGCTCAGCGCCCTAGAACTGCTCCGAGCCGACGCGGCACGCGGAGCGCGGCTCGACTTCGCACTGCTCAGCAGCTGGCAGCAGCACCTCCTGGGCACGCCGCAGCCGCCACGGTTCCGCAACTCGCCCGCCTTCGCCAAGGGGAGCAGGGAGTGCTACGGCATCGGACCGGACACACGTGCCCGCTTCGACACGTGCCTGGCCGAGAGTGCATCCGACGTCGGCCGACCTCTCGGCCTGACCGCCCGCGCCGCCCGTGCCTGTCTCGACGTCTGCTTCTTCCATCCCTTCGACGACGGCAACGCCCGGTCCGCGTTCCTCACCCTCGTCTTCATCCTCGCCCGCGAGGGCGTAGCACTCGACGGAGTCAGCCTCCTGCGCCGCATCACCTTCGAGGCCGACGACCCCCAGGACCCGCTGATCCTCGTCCGCTACATCAACATCCATCTTGCGGAGACCCGGCGCCGCACCGCCGACTCGCCCGGCTCGGCATCGAGGTGAGCGCCTCAGTTGGCGAACGCCGCCAACTCTGGCGCTCAGTCACATGCGTGTCCCGTGCCATCCAAGGTTGAGCGTGTGTCATTGAATCTTGAGGGCATGCCCTCAGCTGCCGGGCTACGCGTCTCGGATGACGTTGTAGATCGTCTGGGAGGCGGGTGCCGGGTGCGGGGTGTTGTGCCAGCCGATCTCCTCGGCGCGTTTCTCAATGGCTTCTCGTGCAGCTTGAGCTGCGACTTCGTCCTCAAAGAAGGCAATAGACAGTCCGTTGCCAGTTGCAGGATCGATGAGGTGATACGCACCGTGGACGCCGGGCACGGTAGCAGCGGCCTCCAGCACCCAGTCACGGTCATCGGTCGGCATCGGTTCCCAAACGGCCACTCTCGCGATCATCGCTGTCTCCCTTGTCCGCTTGCTGAGCTTTCAGGATGAAGCAGCCTTCGGTGACAGCGCTCAGCTTTCGATGACACCGAACACTGCGCAAGAGGACTGAGCAGCAGGAACAGGACTGCGCAGGACCCTCACTAGCTGCGCAACGCTCTGCGCACGGCAGCGTGAATCCCCGCGGCAGCGGATCCGGGACCAGCTGGTGCCTGCTGGCCGTGGCGCCGGAATCCGCCACCGCAGCGGGGTGCCCACGCGCGCTCCAACGGGGCGGGCGAGGACCTCCGAACGGCTTTCACCGTAGACACGCCCGCCCCCACCACGGCACCCCGACCAGACACATCACCTTCCGGTCTCACCCCCCGACCACGGCCTGCCGGACCCCGACCGGAACCCCCACCACAGCAGGTCGACTCTGTGCCGGACCGCTCGATGTCCAGGGCCAGGAAATTTCTGTGACCCGTCCACCTGGCGAGTGGTGAGGGGTTGCGCGGCTAACACACCAGGGGTGTAGCAGGGCCGCTGTCTGCCCGGACACCCGGCAGGCATTCGACTCCCCCGCTCACGTTCAGAGCGCATTCAAGGGCCGACCGGTGCAGAAAGTCGCAGGTCGCAGGCCCGTAACGGGCCCGGTCCGGGTGACAACCTCCCCTCAGACGGACAACTGACAACCCACAAACACCGTCAGAGCCATCCTTGCGAAAACCATTGGTGCCCGGCTTGCTCCGCTGATGGACTGACGTCCTACCGAGAGTCTGCCGCGTGACGGAGGTAGTGGCTGTGACAGGCTATGACGTGCTTGCCGAGGTGTACGAATGGCTCATCTCGGATGCAAAGTTGCCTCCAGCCGAGTTCGCTGCGTCGTTCGACGACGTCCTCAATCTCCTGCCGTCGAACGCTCACGTCCTCGACTGTTCGTGCGGAACCGGACAGTTGGCGGTTGGCCTCGCCGGTCGTGGCATGCAGGTTGTCGCAACTGACGCCAGCGAGGCGATGGTTCGTCGGACTGCAGAGTTGTCTGAGGAGTTCGGGGCATCCGTCCGGGCCGTACGGGCGAACTGGGAAGAGTTGCCCGACCATTTCCAGGACAACACGTTCGACATGGTGTTCTGCGTTGGCAACTCGCTTCACCATGCCGCGGGCGCGACAGGCAGGGGTGCTGCTCTGGAGTCGATGTCACGGCTTCTGCGCCCCGGCGGGCGCTTGGTACTCACATCCCGCACTTGGGAACTCGTGAGGGCCAGAGGTTCCCGGCTGGAAATCAGTGACCGACTCGTCCGCCGGAACGGTCGCGACGCCGTCGTGGTCTACCGCTGGGAGATTGCGCCGCATTGGGAGGAGGAGCACCACATCGAGATTGCGATCGCGCAAGTTGATGCGACCGGGTTGGTTCTTGTCCGCTCGGAACTGCTGTCCTGCTGGCCCTACCGGTACGAGGAACTCGAAGTCGAGCTGCACCGGGTCGGACTCCAAACGGAACTGAGCACGTTCGATCTTGAGGCCGCGAACTACATGGTGGTCGCGAGCAAGGTATAAAACACCGGACTCTCAGTCCCTGGCCGAACCGCGCGGTTGCTCGCAGGACGCTTGCGCCCTCTCATCGGTGCGGGTTCAAGTGGTCAACGCAACGCCTCGGACGAGGAGTGCTCGTCGATCAGACGGCGGTAGATCCGGGGTGACGGTGTGGCGCTGTTTCCTGGTCGCGTCCAGATCAATGAGCAGGATCTCGTCGATCAGCAGCGTGAACGGATCCAGCTTCGACGGCCGCGCCGAAGCGGTTGTCGTGCGTGACTGCGGCCAAGCCGAGGTCAGGGCCTTGTTGACCGTGCTCCAGGTGACGCCGTACTTGCAATGCAACGCCCGGTTCGACATGCCATCGCGGGAGTCGCGCCGCAGCGCGGCGTACAACTCGACCTTCGACTGGCCAGGCGGCATCGGGGGTGCTCCTTTACTAAGCACATCCAGCTTGACACCGCAACCCCGATGGTGACGTCAGAATTCGCGAACATCTTTCTGGGCCATCACCTGGTGCCGTCAGCTTTCACGAACAACTGACGTCACCAACTACCGACAGAACCACTCAGCCTGCCTCACCAAGTGACACACAAATGAGAGACCCTCCGGACAACTCAACGCGAGATAACACTGTCGGTGCTTGGGGCAGTGGGGGGACGGTCGGCCGGCCGGGTGGTTGGGGTCAGGCGGCGGCTACTCCTTCGAAGATCATGATCCTGCCCTGGGTGTTGCGTGCGCGGAGGGGGACGATCTCCTGGTAGGCGGGTGACTGGTACCACTGCTGGGCTGCTTGGGCGGTGGGGAATTCGATGACGCCGGTGAATGCCTTGCTCTCGCCCTCGAGTACCTGCCAGGGGGCTCCGCGTACGAGGTAGCGGCCGCCGTGGGGCTCGATGGTGGCGATGAGTTTGGCGCTGTAGGTGGCTACCTTCTGTGGGTCGCCGGTGAGTTCGGCTTCGGCTATGACGTATGCGGGCATGTCGTGTCCTTAATCGTGGGTGTGGTGTGGGTGGTGCTCGGCTGCGCGATGGGCGCGCGGATGCTCTGTCTGCGCGGGTGGGGGCGGCCCGGTCCGGTGGCGTGCGGAGGCAGCGGCCGTCGGGCAGCGGGGCGCTGGCTCCGGCAGCCGCTGCCGGTGTGTGCGTCGAGTTGGTCGTCACTCGGTTCGGGTCCGCCCGGGGTCTGTGCGATGGCGGGCTAGGAGCGGGCGGAGAGCGGGGCCGGGGTGGGTGTGGCGGGTGCGGTGGTGGTCTTGCGGGTGATGGCGGAGTAGGCGAGCAGGCCGAAGGCCAGGAGTGCGGCGAGGGTGCGGACTGCGTGGGAGGTCTGCCAGGTGTCCCGGACGTCTGCCCAGTCGGAGGGCGGGGCGGTGACGGTCCAGTCCTTCTGGTCGGCGTTGATGGGGAGGTTGACGATCACCGTCAGGATCAGGATGAGGAGGAGCAGGGCCAGGGCTGCCAGGGGGATCCACAGGTCGCGGTTCTTGGTCTTGGCCTTGAGGGCGCCTATGACGAGGATCGCTGTGGCGATGATGGTGGGGATGAGGGTGGCGGAGGCGAGGGTGTCCAGGGAGTCGAGTTCGACCTGTCGTACCTGGGTGTAGACCTTGCCGTCGTAGTCGCGCAGGGAGTTCTCCAGGACCAGTACGCAGACGAGGAATCCGGTGAAGACGCCGCCGAAGAGCAGGCCGATCCAGCGTGCGGTCGAGAACAGCGGACCTTGCTTCATTCATCACTCCTGGTTGGTGACGGTTCGTGTCGGTGTCGAGAGGGTGGCTGCCACGGTGCGGGCCGCTGCTGCTGTGAACTCGGGTGGCGGGTAGGGCGGTTGACCGGGTGTCAGGGCTGCCAGTGCGGCGTGGTGGAAGCAGATGCCGAGGAGGAGGGTGGCTGCGGTGGGTATGTCGGCGTCCGGGGGGATCTGTTCGCGTTCGCGCAGGCGGGTCAGGCTGCGGGTCACGGCCGGCAGGAGGTGGTGCGGCGCTGTTCGCTGGGCGGGGAGCAGGGTGGGGTCTGCGAGGAGGGCGCCGAGCAGGGGCATTAATTGCCGGTAGTAGGTGAGGAGTTGGGCGATCAGATGGGCGCAGTAGGCTTCTGCGTCCTCGTCCATGTCGGTGTTGTTGGGCAGTAAGTGCGTTGGGGTGGGGAGGCGTTCGGCGAAGAGGCAGGCGAGGAGGTCTGCTTTGTCGGTGAAGTGTTTGTAGAGGGCGGCTTCGGAGCAGTGGGCGGTGGCTGCGATGGCCTTGGTGGTGGTTTTGGTGAGGCCGGTGGTGGTCAGCAGGTGGAGGGTGGCGTCCAGGATGCGGGTGCGCGTCGGGCGGCCCGGGGCTGTAGTGGGCACTCACTCACCCTTTCGCAGTCGTGTGCGAGTTGTAGGAGTGGCGGCGGGCCGGGGGGTGTGTGCGGTGACGCGCGGCGTCCGGGTTGGCGCTTTGCGTCACCCTACACAGGGTTCAGTGAGCGGTTTTGGCGAGCGGTGCCTGGCCTGACTGCCATACGAGGTCGAAGACGAAGCGGTGGATGCGCCAGCCGTGCGGAGTGCGGCGTGCTTCGGCCTCGTAGTGGCCGCCGATGTCGAAGTGCCCTGCGGGCTCGTCGGCTTGGGTGACGTGTACGGCCATGAGGTGGGCGCGTACGCGGGCGTGGTTGCCGTCGGGGTCGAGGTCGACGGTGTGGTTTGCGCTGATGTGGTGGGTGCGGGCGAAGTTCGTGCGGGCCATCTGCTGGAATGCGGCGAGTCCGTCGATGCCCTTGAACTCGCCGAAGGGGAAGGTGAGATGGACGTCGTCGGTGAAGATCGAGTCGAGCCAGGTGTCGTGGGCGCGGTCCTTGTCGAGGTGCAGGACGTAGCGGTCGCACAGCTGGGTCACCTCGAGGCGGTCGTTGAGGAGCCTCAGTTGGCGGTGGAGGTTTTCCAAGCCGGATTCGTCCTGGGGTGTGGGCATCTTCGTGCCTTTCTCGAGTGCGGGTGTAGTGCTTGTCGAGGGTCAGGCCGCGCGCTGGAACTGGATGCTGCGCCAGGCTCGGGGCTGGAAGGGGGTGGGCTGTTGCCTGTGCCAGCGGGCCGGGGTGGGTGGTCGGCGGGTTTCGGTGGTGCGGGTGGTGTGGGTGGTGGTGAGGCGCTGGTGCAGGACGGCGATGACGGCGGCGAGTTCCTCGGGGGTGGGGTTGCCGCGTTCGATCTTCAGCTCGAGGGCGGGGGCGGGGTGTGGGGTGGTCATGGCCGGCCTCTCACTGGGGGGGTGTGCCGTGTTTGCGGCGGGGCAGGGGTGCGTCCTTGGCGGCGAGCATGGTGAGGGCGCTGATGAGGGACATGCGGGTGTCGGCGGGGTCGATGACGTCGTCGACGAGGCCGCGTTCGGCGGCGTAGTAGGGGTGGACGAGGTTGCGTTTGTACTCGTCGATCTTCTGGGCGCGCATGGCGTCGGGGTCGTCGGCGGCGGCGATCTCGCGGCGGAAGACGACGTTGGCGGCGCCTTCGGCGCCCATGACGGCGATTTCGTTGGTGGGCCAGGCGAGGGCGACGTCGGCGCCGATGGAGCGTGAGTCCATGACGATGTAGGCGCCGCCGTAGGCCTTGCGCAGGACGACCGAGACGCGGGGGACGGAGGCGTTGCAGTAGGCGTAGAGGAGTTTGGCGCCGCGGCGGATGATGCCCTCGTGTTCCTGGTCGACGCCGGGCAGGAAGCCGGGGACGTCGACGAGGGTGACCAGGGGGATGTTGAAGGCGTCGCAGAACTGGACGAAGCGTGCGGCCTTCTCGCTGGCCTTGATGTCGAGGACGCCGGCCATGGAGGCGGGCTGGTTGGCGACGATGCCGACAGTGCGGCCGTCCAGGCGGGCGAGGGTGCAGACGATGTTGGGGGCCCAGGCGGTGTGGACTTCCATGTGTTCGCCGTCGTCGACGATTTCCTCGATGACGGTGCGGATGTCGTAGGAGCGGTTGCCGTCGGCGGGGACCGTGTCGAGGAGGGTGGGGCAGCGCCGGTCCGCGGGGTCGTCGGTGAGTGCCTCGGGGGGGAGTTCGCGGTTGTTGGCGGGGAGCAGGGAGAGCAGGTAGCGGACTTCGGCGAGGCAGGTCTCCTCGTCGTCGTAGACGAAGTGGGCCACTCCGGAGGTGGTGCCGTGGACGTCGGCGCCACCGAGGCCATCCTGGGTGATTTCCTCGCCGGTGACGGCCTTGACGACGTCGGGGCCGGTGATGAACATCTGTGAGATGTCGCGGACGGCGAAGACGAAGTCGGTGAGGGCGGGGCTGTAGGCGGCGCCGCCGGCGCAGGGGCCGAGCATGACGCTGATCTGGGGGATGACGCCGGAGGCCTGGGTGTTGCGGCGGAAGATGCCGCCGTAGCCGGCCAGCGCGCTGACGCCTTCCTGGATGCGGGCGCCCGCACCGTCGTTGAGGGAGACGAGGGGTGCGCCGGCCGCGGTGGCCATGTCCATGATTTTGTGGATCTTGGTGGCGTGGGCTTCGCCCAGGGCGCCGCCGAAGATGCGGAAGTCGTGGGCGTAGACGAAGACGGTGCGGCCCTCGACGGTGCCCCAACCGGTGATGACGCCGTCGGTGTAGGGCTTTTTGTTCTCCAGGCCGAAGCCGGTCGCGCGGTGCCGGCGCAGTGCCTCGATCTCGGTGAAGCTGCCCTTGTCGAGGAGGAGGGCGATGCGTTCGTGGGCGGTCAGTTTGCCTTTGGCGTGCTGTCGTTCGGTGGCGGCCGGGTCGGGGCCGAGCAGGATGCGTTCCTTGATCTCTTTGAGTTCTTCGGTGGCGCCGTGGCCTCCTGGCGGGGCGGGCTCGGTGCGGGGCGCCGCATTGGACGGTGCGCTGTGCATGGTCATCACTCCTCCCAGTTCGGGCAGACGTGCTGCTCGGCGGCGATCCGTTCGGTGGCGTCGTCGGTGTAGAGGCACTCGGTGGGCAGTCGCCGGGCGGTGATGTCGAGCGGTGGGGCGTCGGCGGGGGCGGCAACCGCGAGGGCGGCGACGTGTTCGGGGCAGCTGGGTACGGTCTGCACCCGCCAGCCCCTGGGGCGGGCGGGTGCGTCGGGTCCGGTGCGTTCGCCGAGGTAGTCGCAGTGCAGTTCACGGCCAAGGCCCGTGCCCAGGCCTTTGAAGTAGGCCTCTTTGCGGGTCCACAGCCGGCCGAAGGCGCGGGGCCGTTCGGTTTCCGGCAGGGCGTTGAGTTCCTGCTGTTCGGCGGGGTGCATTTCGGGCAGGCACAGGTGGGCGGTCTGGAGGGTCGGTACGCGTTGTACGTCCACGCCGAGGGGGGCGGCCGCGATGCTGATGAGGGCGATGCCGTGGCTGTGGGAGAGGGAGAAGTGCAGCGGGGTGCCGTGCAGGACGGGCCGGCCGTGCGGGCCGCCGCAGCAGGGGCAGGTGTCGCGGCCCAGGGGCAGTTGGGCGGGCGGGATGTCCGTGTAGGCGGTGAGCAGCCGGCGCAGGGCGATGTGCGCCATGAGGTAGGTGAGGCGGTCCAGGGGGCGTACGAAGGCGGCTGCCCGTTCCCGTTCTCGGTCATCGAGTTCGCTGGTGACCATCCGTTCGGGGTGGTCGCCGGCCCATTGGCTGCCGATCACCCACAGGTGCACGCGGCCCGTCCCGACCGGGAGGCGGGCCGCGGTGTGCGGTGCGCTCATCGCGTCATGCCGTAGGCGGCGGGTGCGGGTTCGGTCACCGACTGGGCGAGCAGTGCGGCGATCTCGCTGACGGTGTCGTCGCGCAGCAGGTCGTGGGTCTTGATGCGGACGTCGAGTTCCAGCTCGAGGCGGCGCTTGAGGCACAGGGCGAGCAGGGAGTCCACGCCGATGCCGCGCAGGGGCCGGTGGGGGTTGACCCGGTGGGCGGGCGGCACGTCGAGGACGTGGCCCAGTTCGCGGCAGAGCCAGGACTCGATGATCCGGGTGCGGGTGTGGAGGTCCATGGCGCGCAGGGCGGACGGATCGGGTGGCGTTGCGAACAGCGAAGTGGTGGCGGGGTTCATGGACTTTGTCGCTTCCGTCGTGGGGCGCGGGGTGGTGCGGGCGGTCGGTGTCCTTTCGCGGGGGCGCGCCGGGGTGTGCCGGGGGTGGTCAGGCGGCTGCGGGCAGGGTGGTGCCGGCGACCGCGTGCCCGGCGAGGCATTCCTCCAGGAAGGCGAGGGCGCGCAGGTGGTAGGTGTGGGCGGTCCAGCCGAGGCTGATGTTGTGGCCGGCCTGCGGCTGGCGTTCCACGAGCACGCGTGGCGCGGCGGGGAGGAGTCCTGCCAGTTCGGTCAGGGCGTGTTCGTCGTGGCGCCACCACTTCTCGTACTCGGCGAAGGTGAAGCGGACGGGGACGCGGACGCGGGCGGCGACGCCGGCGAACCGGGCGGGCCAGGCCTGTACTTCGGCGCGTTCGCGGGCGGGCATGGGGGCGACGATGTCGGGGCAGGTGCGGAAGGTGTCGGGCGGGTACAGGCGCAGGGCGCCCCAGTTGTGCCTCCAGTGGCCCTGCCCCTGGGCCGAGGGCAGTTCGGTGGCGGGTACGGCGAGGCGGTGGCCGAGGCCGGAGATGTCCAGGCCCAGGAGCGGGACGGTGAAGCCGTCGGCGGCGCAGGTGAGGGCGAGTTTGCCGCCGTAGGAGTGGCCCAGGACGAACAGGCCTGCGCCCAGCGGGTGGGTGGCGGCGTAGTGGGTGAGGGCGGCCCGTATGCGGGCCGACTGTTCGGCGAGGGTCTGTCCCTGCGGGAGGTGTGCGGCTGAGGCGCCGTAGCCGGGGCGGTCCGGGGCGAGGACCGTGTAGCCGAGGCGGGCGCCGAGGGTGAGCAGGGACTGGCCGGGGTGGGCTCGGGCGTCGAAGTAGCCGGCGGTCATGCCGCCGCCGTGCAGGGCGAGGACGGTGGCGCGGGGTGTGCCGCCGGGCGGGGCGGAGAGCAGGCCCGACAGCGGGACGCCGGCGGCGTCCAGTGTGAGGGTCCTGGTCCCGCCCCGTGGTGGCGCGGCGGCTGTCACGTGGGGCTTCCTGCCGTGGTGGCGGCCCGGCCGGCCGTACCGGCGGTGTTGTCGGTGCCGGCGGTGTTGTTGGGGTTGTTGGGGTTTCCGAACCAGCGCAGCAGCGCGGCGCGCAGGTCCCCGGGGTCCGCCTCCGTACCGGCGCCGGCGGCCCAGCACACGTATCCGTCGGGGCGGACCAGCAGCGCGGTGGTGGCCGACAGGACCCCTTCGCTCTCCTCGGGCCGTACGGTCGCCGTGTCGACCTGGTCCTGCCAGGGTGCGGCCGCCGCCCGCAGTTCGGCGTTCTCGCCGAGGTCCAGGAGCAGTCCGCGGGCCGGGTGCAGGAGTTCCATCGTGCTGGTGGGGCCCGTGGCGGCGGTGAGGGTGCGCGGCGGGAGGCGGCGGCCCAGCAGCGGGTGGCTGCCGGGGCCGACGTCGTAGCGGACGTCCAGGCCGGAGACCAGGCCGGCGAGGTGGCGTTTGACGTCGTCGTACTGGATGAGCTCGCCCATCAGCTCGCGCAGGGGGCCCATCTCGGGTCCGCCGACGAACAGCATGCCCTGGGCGTGGGTGTTCATCAGGAGCCGCTTTCCGGCGGCGTGCCGCTCGGTGTGGTAGCTGTCGAGCAGGCCCGCCGGTGCGCGGCCGCGGACCTCGGCGGCGAGTTTCCAGCCGAGGTTGGCCGCATCCTGCACGCCGGTGCTCAGGCCCTGTCCGCCGGCCGGGAGATGGACGTGCGCGGCATCGCCCGCCAGCAGGATGCGGCCGCGCCGGTACTCGGTGACCTGGCGGGTGGCGTCGGTGAAGGAGCTGACCCAGTGCGCGGTGCCGGCGCTGATGTCCTCGCCCGTGATGTGCCGCCAGGCGTCGGCGACCTCGGCGAAGCCGACCGTGCGTTCGCGTTCCTGGCCGGGTACGGCGTCGGGCACCACGATGATGCGGTCGACGCCGTCGCCCAGCGGTGCGGCCATCACCATGCCGCCGGGCAGCCGCTCCCCCAGGAAACGCGGGCGCAGTTCGCAGCCGGCGACGTCGGCGAGGTACATGGTGCGGGTGGCGTCGGTGCCGGGGAAGGCGAAGCCGGCCGCGCGGCGTACGGGGCTGCTGCCGCCGCCGCAGCCCACCAGGTAGGGGGCGCTCAGGCGCTGGACGCCCTGCGGGGTGGCGACGGTGATCTGGACGTGGTCGACCTGGTCGTCGAGTTCGAGGAACTCCCAGCCGCGCCGGATGTCGGCGCCGAGCCACAGGGCCCAGCGTTCCAGGACGTCCTCGGTGTGCGACTGCGGGATGCCGCGGGCACCGAAGTGGGCGTCCTCAAGGACGGTGTAGTCGAACTGCACGCCGCCGAAGTGGCCCAGCGCGGCCTTCTCCAGGCCGCCGAACCACGAAAGCAGGCCGCGCTGTTCGAACACCTCCATGGCGCGTGCGGTGAATCCCAGGCCGCGGGACTGGCCGGTGGGCTGTTCGAGGCGCTCCACCACGATGACGTGGGCGCCGCCCAGGCGCAGTTCTCCGGCGAGCATCAGACCGGTCGGGCCGGCCCCGACCACGATCACGTCGGCGTCCATCGTTCCTCCTGTTCCCATCACTGGCCCCCGGTCAGCCGAAGAGCCGGGCGATGTGCTCGGGGGCCTTGGTGCGGCCCCACTGGAGGGCCTGGCCGAGCAGGTCGGGTGTTGCTTCGAAGCACGTGTTGTCCGGGTCGCCGAGGGCGAACGGCGCGGGCAGGAACGCGGCCTTGTCCAGTTCCTCGAAGAGCAGGGCGGCGGCCTCGGCCGGCTCCAGTCCGCCTGCCTCGACGGCCTGGCAGGTGGTGCGGGTGAGGGTGAGCAGGGCGTGGATGTCGGCGCCGACCGGGTCGGGCAGGCCGGGGGTGGTCCGGTTCTCCAGGTCCTTGAAGACCTGCTCGTCGCGGTTGTCCATGAAGGCGCGGTAGGCCCGCTCGACGGTCATCGTCGGCATGATGCTGGTCGCCTCCCACACCCGGGTGACGGCGTTCCACAGGTCGTAGTGGCCGAACCCGACGAAGGAGCTGTAGACGAGGTCGTCGTGGACGTCGTACAGGCCCTGCTGGAGGTCGTCGATGTAGGCGAAGTTCTCGGTGGACCAGTCGCCGGTGCGGGCGGCCTCGATCAGGCGCCAGGCCAGGGAGTTGACGACTTCGACGGTGTTGGTCAGGCCGCGGGAGTAGAGCGCGTCGATGAATCCGGCGGCGTGTGCGGTCAGGCAGTAGCGTTCGCCGACCGTGCTGGAGGAGGAGTACTGCAGGCGGCCGGTGCTCACCCAGGGGCGTACCGCGCGGGCGTGGGTGAACTGCTCGGCGATCTGCGGGAAGCGGGCGAGGAAGGTGTCGAACTCCTGCTGCGGGGACTGCCCCCCGTCCTTGGGGAAGACCCGCTCGTCCAGGGTGAGGCCGACGCTGCACAGCGGGCTGATCGCGCCGTCGTGGTTGTCGAAGGGGATCACCCACAGCCAGCCGCCGTCGAAGACGTGGTGCAGGGTGCCGTGGTGCCAGGGGCTGGGCTGCTTGTGCGCGGCCGCCGAGGGGGCGTCGTCGTAGGGGGTGACGCCGACCATGTGGGTGAACAGGGTGCGGGAGTGGTGGCGGGCGCGGGTGGGGTTCTCGCGCAGGTCGAAGGCGTCGGCGACGGGGGAACGGAAGCCGCTGCCGTCGACGAGGTATTCGGCCCGGTACTCGGCGCCGGCCTCCGAGCGCAGCAGCACCCCGTTGGTGCCGGTCTCGATGCCGGTGATGCGGGTGGCGAGCAGCGCCGTGGCGCCGTAGCGGACGGCGAGGTGGAACAGGTAGGCGTCGGTGTCCTGCCTGAAGAGGTGGCTCTCGGTGCGCTGCCACTCGGGGACGACCAGCTGGTTGATCTCCTGGGGGTTCTGGGGCAGGCCCTCGCGGTGGTAGACGAAGCCGAAGTTCTGCTTGCGGCCGCTCATCGGGGAGATCTTGTCCTGGATGCCGCGGAAGCTGGCCAGGTGCTCGATCTCGGGGACCTGGTAGCGCTCGGCGACGATGCGGGTCATGGCCGAGGTGTAGGGGATGGTGGACTCGCCGACGGCGAACCGGGGGTGGGTGCCGGCGTCGATGAGGAGGACCTTGACGCCGTTGCGGGCGAGGACCGCGCCCAGCATGCCGCCGGCCATGCCCGCACCGAGGATGGCCACGTCGTAGCGCTCGTGCGCGTGGTCGTTGTTGTTCATTGGTTCACCCTTCGAGAGCGGAAGAGGACGGGACGAGGCGGTGGTCCGCCGCGGCGGTGGGGTGGGCTGCGGGCGGTCCGAACCAGTGGGTCAGGGCGGCTCGCAGGGGGGTGTCGCCGCCCTGGGTCCATACGACGTGGCCGTCGGGGCGGACCAGGACGGCACCGGCCCCGATGCCGGGGCCGGGGGTGGGGGCGGGGGTGGCCGCGACGGTGATGATGCGGTCCGACCAGGGTTCGGCGTCGCGGTGCAGGGCGGCCGTTTCGGGGTGCAGGGTCAGCAGCAGGGGGCGGCCGGAGCGGAGCAGTGCGGTGCTGGTGGCCCGCCTCTGGCGGACCATCAGGTCGACGTGGGGCAGGCGGGCGCCGAGCAGCGGGTGGCCGGCGCCGCCCTGGGTGTCGTAGCGGATGTCGAGGCCCGCGATCATGGCGGCGAGGTGGCCGCGGACCTTCGGCGAGGCGAGGAGTTCGGCGATCAGTGCGCGCGGTGAGCCGGCTTCGGCGCCGCCGAGGAGGAGCTGGGCCTGGACGGTGATGTTGGCGAGGACCCGGCGGCCGACCGCGTGCCGCTCGGTGTGGTAGGTGTCCAGGAGGGATTGGGGGGTGCGGCCGCGTACGGTCGCGGCCAGTTTCCAGCCGAGGTTGTGGGCGTCCTGCAGGCCGAGGTTGAGGGCCTGTCCGCCGATCGGCATCTGCCGGTGCGCGGCATCTCCCGCGAACAGGATCCGGCCGTGCCGGTAGCCGGTCAGCTGCCGGCAGGCGTCGCCGAAGGAGTTGACCCACAGCGGGGTGCCGGAGCTGATGTCCTCGCCCGTGACGCGCTGCCAGACCTCGCACACCTCGGCGAAGTCCGGCTCGGCGGTGCGTGTTGCGGCGTCGCGGCCGGACTCGTGCACCATGACGCGGGTGACGCCGTCGCCGCGCCGTGCGGCCACCGCGAGGCCCCGCTCAAGGCGCTGAAAGCGCCGGCCGGGTACGTCGATGCCGGCGACGTCGGCGCGCAGCAGCTCGCGCCGCGCGTCCTGGCCGGGGAAGCCGGCATCGAGCAGGCGGCGCACGGTGGAGTCCTCGCCGTCGCAGCCCACCAGGTACCGGGCCCGTATCCGCACCGGGCCGTGCGGGCCGGCGGCCACCGCCTCCACCCCCTGCTCCGAGGTGCGCAGGGCGCGCAGGGTGTGGTGCCGGGTGAGGCGTGCGCCCAGGGACTGCGCCCAGTCCTGCAGGACGCGCTCGGTCTCGGTCTGCGGCACCTTCCACTGCCCGAAGTGGGCGCTGGGCAGGGTCAGGTCCAGTGCGATGCCGCCGAAGTGCCCGCGGACCTCCCGCGGCGGGCTGCCGAAGGCGGGGAGCAGGCCCCGGCTGTCGAGGATCTCCATGGTGCGGGCGTGCAGGGTCGAGGCCCTCGACTCGGTGGTCGGGGCCCCGCGTGTCTCCAGGACGAGCACGTCGGCGCCGCCGAGGCGGAGTTCGGCGGCGAGCATCAGCCCGACCGGTCCCGCGCCCACGACGACGACCTCGGTCTCCAGCTGCTCGGCCGTCATGATCAGCGCCGGTTCTCGGCGTGGTCCTTGGCGTGGCCCAGGGTGGCGCGGCTGTTGGTGCTCAGCGCGCCGTGCACGTACTCCCTGGCGTCCGCGACCGTGGCGTCCTCGCCCAGGATCCGGGCGATGTTCGCGGTGTTGAGGACCACCGTGTGCTGCGAGGACGCGGTGCTCGTGCCGTCGGCGTTCTCGGTGAACGTCCAGTAGCCGGTGTGCAGCGTCATCAGCGCGGGCAGCGTGATCTGCTTGTAAGCGATCCTGTGGTGCGGGAACGCCACCCGGTAGGACTTGGTGGTGTGCGTGGAGCCGTCCTTGGCGCGGGTGTCCATCTCCAGCACCTGCAGGCCGGGGGCGGGCTCCTCGAAGCGGACGGTCGCCACGTGCGGCAGCCGCTCGGGCCACAGGCCGGCCTCGTTGACGAAGTCGTAGGCGTCCTTGGCCGATCCGGCGATCGTGACCGAGTCCTCGAAGGAGAACGTCACATCCCTTGCGGCGTGGGCGAGTTCGACGTTGGACTTGAGCGCGGCCAGCTCGGAGCGCGAGTTGCCGTCGACGGCCTTCTCGATCCAGGCCAGGCTCTCGGCGTCGTCGTCGATCGCCCGGTAGTCGTGCAGCAGCCGCACCCGGCAGGCGGTGTCGGTGAGCGGCTCGATGATCCAGGTGCCGCCCATCGCGGCGACCGGCGGTGCGGAGACCTCCTGACGGAAGGTGATCTTGAGGGTGGCGGCGTCCAGGGTGCGGCGCGAGGTCCAGTTCTTCGGCTCGCCGTTGGCGGTGGCCCAGATCCGGATGCGCTCGGTGTCGCCGTCCTGCTCGACCTGGTCGACGTAGAGGGTGGGCGGGAAGATCCGCGGCCAGTTCTCCACCTCGGCGATCAGGCGGTAGACGGCCGTTGCGGGGGCGTCGACGTCGACGGTGTGCTCGACCTCGCGGAGCGTCATGGCTGAACTCCCTTTCAGGGGCGGGGTGTTAGAAGTTGCCGAGGCCGCCGCAGACGTTCAGGGCCTGCGCGGTGATGGAGGCGGCGGTGTCGGAGGCGAGGTAGCCGACCAGGCCCGCGACCTCTTCGGGGCTCGAGTAGCGGCCCAGGGGGATCTTGGCCTGGAACTTCTCGAGGATGGCTTCCTCGGAGGTGTCGTAGGCGGCCGCATATCCCTGGCGCACGCGCTGTGCCATGGGTGTCTCCACATAGCCGGGGCACACCGCGTTGACGGTGATACCGGTCGGCGCGAGCTCGTTGCCGAGGGCCTTGGTGAAGCCGACGACGCCGTGCTTGGACGCCGAGTAGGGGGCGCCGAGCACCACGCCCTGCTTGCCCGCGGTGGAGGCGATGTTGATGATCCGGCCGCGGGTCTTGGTGCGCATGCCGCCGGCGTTGAGGACCTCGCGGGTCAGCCGGAAGACGCTGTTGAGGTTGGTGTCGATGACGTCGTCCCACAGCTCGTCGGGGATGTCGGCGGTGACGCCGCCGCCGCTGCGGCCCGCGTTGTTGACCAGTACGTCGATGGCGGCGAACCGGTCGACGGCGGCGGCGACGAAGGCGGCGACACTGCTCGCGGACCGCACGTCGACGGCGGCGCCGTCGACGTCGAGGCCTTCCTCGCGCAGCTGCTTGACGGTGCTGGTCACGTTCTCGGCGGTGCGGGCGCCGAGGAACACCCGGTGGCCGCCGGCGGCCAGGAGCCGGGCGACGGCGAGACCGATACCGCTGGTCGCGCCGGTGACGAGGGCGACGCGCTTGTCCTGCTGCATGGTGGCTTCTCCCTGGATGCGGAGGTCGGGTCAGGCGGCGGTGGAGACGGACGGCAGAAGGCCGTTGACGGCCGCGATGAGCGTGCGGGGGGTGCGGTTGTCGGTGAAGACGTCGTCGTCGAGGGCGATGCCGTACTCGCGCTCGATGCGGCCGCCCGTCTCGAGCAGGGCCAGCGACTCGTAGCCGAGCGACTCGAAGTCGAGGTCGAGGATGTCGCCGTCCAGGTCGATGCCGTCGTCGGCACCGGCGCCCTCCAGGAGGATGCGCTTGAGGTCGGCGAGGGTGAACACAGCGGAGCTCATGACTGTCCCTTTCGGGGAGATGGGTGCGGGAAAGGCGGAGGTCGGTGCGGGAAGGCGGGTGCGGGAAAGGCGGAGGGGGCGGGAAAGGCGACGCCCCTGCCGTGGTGCACGGCAGGGGCGTCGACGGGGGGTGCGTGCCCGGCCCCGGAGGGGTGGGCCGGGCAAGAGTGCGCCCCTGCCGGGGCGGGGGATGTCGCCGGCAGGGGCACGTAAGGGGGCGGCCGGTCACACGGGCCGCAGGGGTGGGGCTCAGAGGGCGGGCCGCAGGGGGCGGCTCAGGGGGCGCTGGTCAGGGGCGGGCGCTCAGACCCCCCACATCCCGCGCTTGCGGTAGCTCGACTCCCAGAACAGCTTGTTGAGGGCCTTCACCGGCGCGGGCATGGTGTCCAGGAACGCCTTGCGCTCCGTGGCGTTCTGCCCGTCCGTGATCCAGGGGAAGTAGACGGCCGCACCCTTGGGGCCCTGCTTGCGGGCCATCGCACCGCGGAAGGCGTCCCAGTCCTTGCCGGTGAGCACGTCCTGGATGAGCGGCAGCGCCTCGTTCTCCTCGTGCGCCATGTGGTCGCCCAGGACCCGCGCGAGCTCGGCCACCCGGGCGGGCAGGTCGGCGGCGCCCCGCGCCATGCCGTCGTCGACCGAGGCGAGAACCGGGTCGAGCTGGGCGTGCTCGGCCTCCATCTCGTCCAGGAGCTTCTGGTCGGCCGGCCGGCCACTCACGGCGCCCGCGACCCGCGGCCACAGGTCCGAGTCCTCGACGGTGTGGTGCAGGTGCAGCTGGAACTTGAAGTTCTCCCAGCCGTCGCGTACTTCCGGGGTTTTGGCGCGGCCCGCGGCCACCGCCGCGGCCAGTCGCTGAAGGTCGCGCCGGAAGGCGTCGTGCGTCGCGTACATGACGGCGAAGTTGATCTGGGCCTGCTGTGCGACTGCCATGGTGTGCATGCCTTTCGTGGATGGACCGGCCCGGGGCCGGCCGGCTTGAGGGAAGAACTCGCTGTCGCGAGCGGGGAGTGACGGTCTCTTCCTGCCGGGCTCCCCACGCCCCGCGGCCCGGGATGCCTTCGCGAATGAGAGGCAGGGGCCGGGGCCGGATGTGACATGGAACGCCGGAGTTGTGAGCTGAATCACATCAGCGGGCGCGGATGTCACATATCGCGGGCGAAAGCCGTCTCGGGTCTGAGCGCATCACACAGGAGGTGCACGATGTCCGACAGTCCTGCGGGCGACTACGCGGCCAGCCCCGTCGAAGCCTCCACCGAGGTCTTCGTCGGCTACCGCGAGTTGCTCTTCTCGATCGTCTACAACCTGCTCGGCACCGTCGCCGACACCGAGGACGTGCTGCAGGAGACCTGGTTGTCGTGGTCGGCGAAGAAGAGCCGCTCCCCCGACCAGGAGATCGACAACCCGCGGGCCTACCTCGTGCGGATCGCGGTCAACCACGCCCTGGGCCGCAAGGCCGCCATCAAACGGCGCCGCGAGACCTACGTGGGCCCCTGGCTGCCGGAACCGCTGGTCGGCCGGGTCGCCGACGCCGGGCCGGCCGCCGACGCCGCCCACCACGCGCTGCAGGGCGAGTCGGTGTCCATGGCGCTGATGGTGGTGCTGGAGACCCTCTCCCCGCTGGAGCGGGCGGTGTTCGTCCTGCACGACGTGTTCGGCTACGAGCACGCCGAGATCGCGGGCATCCTCGACCGCAACCCCACCTCGGTGCGCCAGCTCGCCCACCGGGCCCGCGCCCACGTACAGGCGCGCCGCCCCCGCTACCAGGCCGACCCCCAGGTACAGCAGCAGGTCACCGAGCGGTTCATCGACGCCGCTCTCGGCGGCGACCTGAACGCCCTGATGCAGATGCTGGCACCCGACGTCACCATGTGGACCGACGGCGGCGGCAAGGTCCCCACCGCGGGCCTGCGCCCGGTCATCGGCCGGGAGAAGGTGTGCCGGCTGCTCGCCGGCTACGCCAGCCGGGCACCGCAGGACATCGACATCCACTACCGGCACGTCAACGGCGACCCCTCGGCCGTGGTGTTCTCCGAGGACTCCCCCTACGCGGTCCTCGTCATGGACCTCACGCCCGAGAGCGACCAGGTGCGGGGCATCTACGCCGTGATCAACCCGGACAAGCTGGCCAGTGTGCGGTCCGGACAGGACGAGGACTGACCCCCGGTGGGCGTCAGCCCACACCGTGACCGTGTCCGGCGGTCGCCCCGGCGACATCGCCGCGGCCGGCCGCGGCCGCTTCCGCGCCGTCGGCGGGGCGGGGCGCGGGCGCCACCAGGGGCGTCCCGGTGCGGTCCCTGAGCAGCAGGTTGAGGACGGGGGCCGCGATGCCGGTGGTGACCAGCGCCATCAGCACCATCGCGGAGAACAGCTGCACGGTCAGCAGCCCCAGGCTCAGCCCGACGTTCAGCAGGACCAGTTCGGTCAGCCCGCGGGTGTTCATCAGCACACCGAGCACGGTGGCGTCCTTCCAGCCCATACCGGTCAGACGCGCGGACAGGGCGACACCGCCCAGCTTGCCCAGGCAGGCCACCGCGATGATGGCCACCATCTGCAGCACACCGCCGGCGGTGAGCGTGGTGAGGTCCACGGACAGGCCGGTGACCACGAAGAAGACCGGGAGCAGCAGCTTGCCGGCCGACTCCAGGGGCGGCAGGGCCACCCGGTGCAGCAGGCTGTCGCGGCGCCTGGGCATCACGAGGCCGAACATGAACGCCCCGAAGATGGCGTGGATGCCGATGTGGGAGGTGGTGAACGCCGACGTGAACGCGCCCGCGGCGACCAGGACGGCGACGTACGGCGTGTGGGCGACCTTCAGCCGGTCGCCGACCGCGGCGAGCGCGGGGCGCACCAGCCACAGCATGACGGCGACGTAGACCGCCGACCAGGCCATCACCGTCAGGAACCCGGCGGTGCCGGTGGCGGTGGTCAGGGCGACCACGACGGCCAGCATGCACCAGGCGAGCAGGTCGTCCGCGGCCGCGAGGCCCAGAGCCAGGGTGCCGGTCCTCGTCGACTGCAGGCCCTGTTCGGCGATGATCCGGGCCAGCACCGGGAAGGCGGTGATCGACATGGCGACGCCGAGATAGAGGGCGAACTCGGTGAACGGCACGGTGTGGCCGTTGACGACGTCGTGCGAACCGTAGATCAGCCAGGCGAGCCCGATACCCAGGGCCATGGGCAGTGCCAGCGAGCTGATCCAGATGGTGCCGGTGGAGCGGAAGCGGCCCTTGAGGGCGCCGCTGTTGAACTCCCAGCCGATGATGAACATGAAAAGGAGCAGACCCACCTGGGAGACGACGCCCAGGTGGGGGCGTATCTCGGCGGGGAAGAACCGCTCGGGCAGGCCGCCCGGCAGCAGGCCGAGCAGGCTCGGACCCAGGCAGATGCCGACGGTGATCTCACCGATCACGGCAGGTTGCTTGATACGGCGGCACAGCGCGGTGACGACGGCCGTCAGGGCGAGGATCAGGGCTATGCCGCCGATCGCCGTGACGGTGATCCACTCGGAGTGGGGCACAGCAGTCTCCTGTCAGGCGGGCAGGGTCATGGTCGGGCCGGCGCGGTGGCCGGGGTGTCGAGGGGGCGCAGTTCGATGAAGTCGAAGGCCTTGAAGCGGCGCAGCAGGGGCCGGAGCGGGGCCGGTACGACGGCCTGCTGCGGGTCGGTGAACACGTGCGGCTGGTGCAGGCGGATGTGCCGGCCCCGGGTGTGCAGTTCGCAGCCGCCGGCGGCGACGGTGTTGCGCACCCAGTCGGACTGGGGGCCGTAGGGAAGTGACATGACGTAGTGCGGGCCGCGTTTGAACACCTTGACCGGGGTGCGGTAGGCGCGCCCGGACTTGCGTCCCGTGTGGACGACGGCGCCGAACCCGGGCATCCGGGTCAGGACGGGGCCGACGAATCGGTTGGCGAAGGTGCGGTTGAAACGGGCCAGACGCCTTTGGACGGCGGACATCCATGACTCCTTCGTGCCGGTCTGGACGTGCAGTTGGGGAAACGGGGGGCAAGGCGGCGGGGCGGCGGGGCGGGGCTCAGCCGTCGAAGATGGGGTGGGTGCCGCGCTGTTCCTCCTCCAGGGAGCCCATCGACCCGCGGAAGAAGATCAGCGGTTCCTGGTCCGCGCACGGCACGCCGAGCTCCACCACCTCGCCGACGAAGATCGTGTGGTCGCCGCCCTCGAAAGCGTTGACCAGGCGGCAGGACAAAAAGGCCATCGCCTCGCTGAGGACGGGGACGCCGGTGGCCGACAGATGGTGGTCCACGCTCTGCAGCGTGGCGGTCTGCCGGCCCGCGAACGCCCAGGCCACCTGCTCCTGACGGCCGGTCAGGAAGTTCACGGCGTAGGCCCCGGTCTCCTCCACCACCTGGCGCAGCCGCGAGTCCTTGTGCAGGCAGAACAGGACCAGCGAGGGGTCCAGGGAGACCGAGGTGAAGGAGTTGACGGTGGCTCCGGACGCCTGCTCGCCGGTGCCGCTGGTGATCACGGTCACCCCGGTGACGAACAGGCCGCACACATTGCGCAGCAGTTTGCCGTCGACGGGTCCAACAGCCCGGTGTGGTCGTCGGGTCTGTGGCTGTGTCGCAGTCATGGGCGCCCCCTGGGCCGTGGGAAGAGAAGGTGAGGTGCCGCCGTCGCCCCGGGAGCAGGGCCAGCGGATGCTCCCGGCGTGGCCGGGCAGATGTGCTCCGGGCGCGGCCGGCCGATGCTCCGGGCGCGGCCGGCCGATGCTCCGGGCGCGGCCGGCGGATGCTTCCGGGTGTGGCTAGCGGATGCTCTGGGCGTAGCTGAAGAGGCCGTACGGGTCGTAGGCGGCCTTGGTCGCGGCGAGCCGCGGGTAGTTCTCGGCGTAGTAGGACCGCTTCCAGTCCTTGAGGGCCGGGTCGATGAAGTTCTGGTAGGTCTCGCCGCTGGAGTAGGGGTCGATCGCGGCGAACCCGCGGTCCACCCACAGGCGGGCGGCCGCCTTGCCCTCGTCGGTGGCCGAAGCCGGGATGGTGGCCAGGTAGTTGGTGGTGCAGAGGCTGTCGCGGTGCACATAGGCGGTCGCCCGGCGGCCGAGGTCGGAGTCGGCTCCGCCCAGCGGCAGCACCTGCAGCTGGTGGATCTGGCCCGCCTGGCGGTCCGCGTCGAACACCGCGAGCGCGGAGGCCCAGCCGCTGCGCGCCATCGGGGCCTTGAACATGCGGCTGCGTTCCAGGCCGAACGCGGGCCTGCTCAGCTGCCCTTCGGGGTGCATCTCCGCCGCCCGGTGGCACTGCTCGGTGGTCCGGGTGGCGCAGCCGTACACGCCCATCATCAGCGTGCGGTAGGGCAGGACCGCGTCGGTGCGGGCGGCCGCCGGCCCGGTCAGGGTGAGCAGCCGGCCCACCTCGCCGGCCAGTTCGTCGGCCGTGCCGGCGGAGACCAGACGGATCGCGGGCACCGGGGTGGAGCCGGGAGCCGCGTCGACGAGGGTGACCACGCAGGCGCCGCCGATGGTGCGGGGTGCGTCCGCCAGCCACCGGGCGTATCCGTCGACCATGTCGAGCGCCTTGTCGTAGGCGAAGACGAGGGTCGAGGTGGCCACGTCGGTGACCGCGTGGGGGGTGGCGGTGTAGGAGGTGACGACGCCGAAGTTGCCGCCGCCACCGCCTCGTATCGCCCAGAACAGGTCGCTGTTGCGGCTCGCCGAGGCGGTCACCGTGCGGCCGTCGGCGAGGACCACCTGGGCGCAGGTCAGGGCGTCGCAGGCCATGCCGAGCGGGCGGGTCAGGAAGCCGAGGCCGCCGCCCTGGACGAATCCGCCGGCCGCGACCGTGGGGCAGGCGCCGCCGGCCACCGCCAGTCCCGCGGGGGCCAGGGTGTTGAGGAGGTCGACGTTCTGGGCGCCGGGCCCGAAGGTCACCGAACCGGCGCCCAGGGCGATGGAGTTCAGGCGGGACACGTCGACGACCAGGCCCGTGGTGATGGAGTATCCGCCGAGGCTGTGGCCGCCGCTGCGGACCGATATGGGGATGTCCTGGTTCTGTGCGAAGGCCAGGCACAGGGCGACGTCGGCCGCGCCCGCGCAGTAGGCGACGGCCTGCGGTGCGATGGTGTCGAACTGCTGGAGTTCCAGCTGCTTGGCGGTCGCGTAGGAGGAGTCGCCGGGCAGGACCAGGGTGCCGGCCAGGTGGCCGCGCAGCTGCTCCCAGGGGGCGTCGGCGTAGGCGGACGCCGGGCGGACGGCGGCGAGGGCGAGGGCGGTGCCGGAGGCCCCGAGGAGTGTTCTTCGACTGATCATGATTTCAAGTCCCAGCAGAGCGCCCCCGGTCCGAAGGACCGGGGGCGGAGGTTGACAGCGGGCGGAGGTGCGGGCGGAGCGCCTCGCGGGGGTCAGTGTGCGGCGGTGGCGTCCTTGGCGGGTTCGGTCTCCTCCGGCTCGGCGGGCGGTGCGCCGTGTGCCATGCCGGAGGGGGTCGGTCCGCCCTTGAGGGCGAGGCACAGGGCCGCGCCGGCGAACATCGTGACGGCGGGCACCAGCATGGTGGGCTGCAGGGCGTCCACGAAGCCGTTGCCGAAGACCTTGCCGGCCAGCTCCTGGATGCTGCGGGCGACGTCCTCGGGAACACCCGAGGGCAGCGAGGCGGACTGTTCCGTGCCCACCCCCACGTTCTGCGCCCCGTTGGCGAATCCGTTGATGAAGTCCGCCCGGTACTCCTGCGGCAGTGACTGGGCGCCGGTCTGGGCCTCCTCGCGCATCGCGGAGACCAGCTTGGCCTGCAGCACCGCGCCGATCACGGCACCGGCGAGTACCGAACCGACCTGCCGCAGCGCGTTGTTGACGCCGGAGGCGGCACCGGTCAAGCGCGGCGGCACGTTGCGCATCACCTCGGAGCCCATCGGGGCGAAGGTGCATCCGGCGCCGAGTCCGGCGACGAAGAGCGGGCCGACGAACGCGGTCCAGGAGCTGTTGGTGTCGGCGACCAGGAAGATCCAGGTGATGCCGATGCCGAACATCGACAGACCGGCCGTCAGGATGTACTTGCCGCCGAACTTCTCCGACAGGATGCCGGCGGGGCCGGCCGTGAACATGGAGCCCAGTGCGAGGGGCACCAGGACGAGGCCGGTCTTCAGAGCGCTGAAGCCGAGCACGGACTGCAGGTAGATCGTTGTCGGCAGCAGGATGCCCAGGACACCGAAGGAGACCGCGATACCGACGAGGTTGACGACGGTGAAGTTGCGGTCCTTGAACAGGGAGAACGGCAGCAGCGGTTCGTTGTCCTGCTGGCCGCGCTCGTACATGAGGAAGACCGCGAGCAGGACGCCGGAGGCCGCGATCAGCGCCCAGATCCAGCCGTTCCACTCGTAGCGCTCACCCTCGATGAGGCCGAAGGCCAGGCAGAACAGGGTCGCCGAGACGAGCAGGGTGCCCGGCAGGTCGAAGCGGTGCTTGACCACCCGTACGTGCTTGGGCATGAGCCGCAGGCCGAACAGCAGCACCAGCACGCCGACCGGGATGTTGACGAAGAACACCCACCGCCAGTCCAGGTGCGTGACCAGCAGGCCGCCGACCGTCGGGCCGATCGCTCCGGAGACGCCCGCGACCCCGCCCCACACGCCGTAGGCGACGCCGCGCTTCTCCGGCGGGAACACATCGGTGATGATCGACAGCGTCTGCGGGATCAGCATCGCCGCACCCACACCCTGCAGCGCGCGGAACGCGATGAGCTGGGAGGGGTCCTGGGCCAGGCCGCAGG
This sequence comes from Streptomyces sp. NBC_00554, assembly GCF_041431135.1. Classification (NCBI taxonomy): domain Bacteria; kingdom Bacillati; phylum Actinomycetota; class Actinomycetes; order Kitasatosporales; family Streptomycetaceae; genus Streptomyces; species Streptomyces sp. NBC_00554. Next base: position 28,915 of record NZ_CP107800.1, read on the forward strand.
CCAGGGAGGCGAGGGTGAACACGGCCACGCCGGAGAGGAAGAGGTTCCCCTTGCCCCGGATGTCGCCCAGGCGCCCGGCGGTGATGATCAGTGTGGCGAGGACCAGGGTGTAGGCGTTCACGACCCAGAGGATCTTGTCGAGCGAGGCCCCCAGATCGTCGGTCATGTCCGGGATGGCGATGTTCACGATCGTCAGGTCGACCAGGGTCATCACGAACCCCAGGCACAGGACGCTCAGAACCGCCCACGGATTTGTCTGCCGTTCTCGAGTCATTTTCCTCTCCTTGTCGCGGCGTCAGGCGCGCACGTTGTGTGGCGGTGCACCCAAGAGGGCGGATCGGGCCCGGGTGTGACATGCGGAGCCGGCGGTGAGACGCACGTCACACTCACGCGGCGGGGGTGAGCCGTTCCCGCAGGAAGGCGACGACGCGGGCACGGGCGGCGAGGGCCTGGTGTCCGGGCGTCTCGCGCACCTCGACGGTCAGCACGGAGTGCGCGCTCTTGGCGAAACCGCCGTCGTTGCCCGGGGCGGAGTCGAGTTCGATCACGTCGAAGGCGTCCCCGAGCCGCTCCCGCAGCGTGGTGAACCGCTGCGCCGGAGAGATCCCGTCCTTGCTGAACCTCAGGCCGAGCACGCACAGCCCCTCACCGCGGGTCCGTGCGGCGACGGCGTCGAGCTCGCCGGCCGCGCACCCCGCATCCGCGCGCCGGGCCCGGCTCGTCGAGAACGGCACCGAGGGCTGGCTGACGACGGGGGCGAGTACGGCGGGGTCGACGGCCGCGGCCAGCGCGAAGCCGCCGGTGAAGCACATGCCGATGACGCCGACGCCGGGGCCCGGGGTGCGGGTGGCCAGCTCACGGGCGAGCGCCCGCAGATGGTCGGCGACGGGGCGGCGGGCGTTGGTGGCGAAGGCCCGGAACTCGGCGGACACGCAGAGCCGGGCGACGACGCCCAGCGTGTAGGGCGCGGAGTCCGGCCGGCCGGGTGTGCCGAACAGGGAGGGCACCGCGACCGTGAACCCCTCCTTGACGAGGTGTTCGGCCAGGCCCAGCACCTCGGGTGTGATGCCGGGGATCTCCGGGACCAGGATCACCCCGGGCCCGGTCCCCTTCTCGTACACGTCGTGGGTGACCCCGCCGCCGGTGAAGGGGCGCCGGCTCCATCCGGTGAGGTCCGATGTCGGTGCGGTGCCGGTCACGGCGCTCTCCTTGCGAGGGGGTCTCAGCGGGCGGCCGGCTGCCGCCGTGCGCGCAGCAGCAGTACGACGAGGGAGGCGGTGGCCGCGATCACGTCGATGTGGTCGAGGGCCCGGCTCGAGCCCCTGGCGCGCACGGCCTTGCGCGCCAGGGACACGGTGCTCACCGCCAGCGCGGCACGGGACAGCAGCAGGCGCCCGGAACCGGGTGCCGGTGCGGCGTCGGGACGTAGGTCACTCATGTCGGTGCTCCTGTGGGATGGGGTGCCCGGAAGGGGCGGCCGCCCTGCGCGCGGGGCGGCCGCCGCCCCTCCCCCGCCCGATGCCCCGTAAGGCTCCGGTGACGCGCGGCACCCTTCCCGCTGCGCCGTGCGGCGGTGTCCTGGGCGCCGGAGGCTGCCGCGCCGGGCTGGGTGACGCGGCGGCGGGCGCGGCGGCCCGGGCGGCGGTGGCGGGTGTCAGGCGATGCAGATCCCCTCGACGGCGATCTTCTCGTAGACGTGCGGGTAGGCCGTGATCCCGTCCGGGTACTTGGCCGCCGACTGCTGGAACTCCGGCTTGCTGAACGCGGCGAAGAGGGCCTCGGTGGACTCCCAGACCGCCACGTTCACCAGCAGGCGGCTGCCCGCGGTGCCCTTGTGCAGCTGGGTCTGGATGCAGCCCGGGCTGCCCTTCATGTACGCGGCGTCCTCCTGCCAGATCTTGAGGAACTCCTCGTACAGCTCCGGGGGCACGTCGAAGACGTTGACCAGGGTGATCGGCCCCGTCTTCTCCTGGAACTGCCGCATCAGCGGGGTGGACGGATCCAGGGCTTCGATCTTCATGTGCTTCCTTCCATGGGGTGCGGGAGTGCGGGGGTGCTCACAGCTGCTGCGGGTCGAGGTCGTCGGGGGTGATCTCGAGGACCGGGATGGGGCGGCTCGCGCGCTTTTGGAACTCGGCGATGAACGGGAAGACCTCGGTGAACTCGCGCCACCGGCGGTCGCGTTCGTCGCCGGTGAGGATCCGCGCGGTGGCCGGGAACTGCTCGGGGCCGATGTCCACACTCACCTGCGGGGTGGCCCGTACGTTGTGGAACCAGGCGGGGTGGCTGGCCTGCGGGCCGCCGGGCACGTCGAAGTGGCCGGGGGCGGCGCACACGATGTAGCGCCCGTTGTCGTAGACGTAGCCGACGGGCAGTGTGCGCGGCAGGCGCGTCTTGCGGCCGGTGGTGGTCAGCAGCATCGCGTCCAGGCGCCCGAAGTGCCCCATGATCTTTCCGCGGGACTTGCGGTACAGGAACAGATGCAGGTGCAGGAAGGACTTGTTGACCTTCTTGACGTACTTGTTCGGCGGCTTGGAGTACAGGTAGACGTTGAAGCGCGTGAAGGCCTGCACCAGGGGGTTGGTGTCCTCCATCTGCGGCCGGGTGGAGGACCACGAGGACAGGGCGGCCTTGTCCTCGGTCTCCGGCAGGGTCTGCGTCATGGACCGGTCCTTCTTCCAGAGGGGCTTCTAGAGGGGCTTCTTGCCCTTGAGGGCGGAGCGCACGGAGCTGCTCACCAGCGAGCGGGCGATGTCGCGCATCTCGCCCGCGGGGGCCTTGCGCAGCGACCAGTTCATGAACTTGGCGACCATCGCGGTGGTCGGGTACACGAACCGGGTGGACTCCTCGTCCTTCCAGCCGAACACCGGGTTCAGGCCCTCGCACTCACGCAGCGCCGCGAAGATGGTGTCCGCGGCGGTGTCCCCGTCGAGTTCGCCGACCTCGTACTTCTCGCAGGTCTCCGCGGTCAGTTCGAGGATCTTCTTGAACTCGTCCTGGGGCCACCACAGGCCGGGGTAGGGGGTGTTCTCCAGGTTCTTCAGGTGCTGCTCGTCGCCGTCGAGTTCGTACTGGACGCGGGCCCGGTGCAGCCGCATGACGCCCGGTGTGAGGAACCCGCCCCACACCCGGAACACCGCGTTCCACAGCCGGAAGTGGGAGAAGGCGATGTAGGAGGCGTTGACGAGGTCGTCGTTGTGCTGCAGCAGTCCGCGCTCGAGCTGCTCGACGTACTCGAACCGCTCCACCGACCAGTCGTCGTCCTTGACCGACTCCAGGATGCGGGTGCACAGCGAGTACACCACCTCGAAGGTGTTGGACAGGCCGCGCGAGTACAGCGGGTCCAGGAAGCCGGCCGCGTGCGACATCAGGCACCAGCGGGGGCCGATCGAGCGGCTGGAGGAGTACTGCAGGCGGTCGGTGGAGACCCACTCGCGGACCCGCTTGGCGCCCACGAACTGCCGCTTGACCGCCGGGTACCTGTCGAGGAAGGAGCGCCACTCCTGCTCGGGCGTGATGTCGGTGGGCTTGGGGTAGGTGCGCTCGTCCATGGTGATGCCGACGGAGCACATCGGGTTCTTGGAGCCCTTGACGTTGTCGAACGGGATGATCCAGAACCAGCCGCGTTCGATGAGGTGGTGCAGGGTGCCGCCGTGCCACTGCGCGGGCGGGCGCCGGCTCACCGGGTGGTGGGAGACGTCGTCGAAGGGCTTGACGCCGATGTAGTGCGTGAACATGGAGCGGGCGTGGTGCTTGAAGCGGGTGGGCTGCTCGCGCAGGGAGAACTTCTCCGCCAGCGGGGAGCGGAAACCGCTCGCGTCGATCAGGTACTTGGCGCGGAACACCTCGCCGTTGCGGCCGGTGATCGTGACGCCGTCGTCGTCGAAGTCGAGGTCGGTGGCGAACCAGTTCTGCCGGGTGGTGCAGCCGTACTTGGCGGCGACGTTGAAGTAGTACTGGTCGCTGTCCTGCCGGAAGAGGTGGCTGGCGTCGGTGAGGACCTTGGGGATGACGAACATCGTCGCCTCGTCCGGGTCCGGTTCCTTGCCCACCTCGTGCTTGATGAACCCGAAGTTCTGCTTCTTGCCGTGGTGGGGCCCGATGTGGTCGGCGACCGCCTTCACGTTCAGCAGATGGCCGATCTCCGGCACGTCGAAGCGGGACTTGAGGATGTGCAGCCACTCGATCAGCTGTGGCGTCATGGACTCGCCGACGGCGAACCGCGGGTGCTGGCCGGCGTCGACGAGGACCACGTTGGCGCCCTGGCGGGCCAGGATCGCTCCGCTGACCGAGCCGGCCAGGCCCGATCCCAGGATGAACACGTCGCAGTGCTGGACGTTGTCGGACTTCTTGGCCGGGCCCTTGGCCATGACCTTGCTGGGCATACGCGCCACCTTCTCTCCGGGCGATGTCTGTGCCGTGTCTGTCGGGGCGCGGCCGGCGTTCACGAGGCGCTCCGGCGCACGACCATGGCGGAGTTGAAACCGCCGTATCCGCGGGCGAGGACCAGCGCGGTGTCCACCTTGGCGGGGCGCTCCACGCCCGTGACCAGGTCCAGGCGGTAGGCGGGATCCGGGGTGACCTGGACGGTGGGCGGGATCACGCCGTCCCTGATGGACAGCAGGGCCGCGGCCACGTCCAGCGAGGCGGCGCCGGACAGCAGACGCCCGGTCATCGTCTTCGGCGCGGTCACGGCGACCCCTTGGGGGCCGAAGACCTCGGTGACCGCGTCCGCCTCGGCGCGGTCGAGCTCGGGGATCGCGGCGGCGTCCGCGAACACCACGTCGACCTCGCCCGGCCGGGTGCCGGCCTCGGCGAGCGCGAGCCGTATCGCCCGGGTGAGGCCCGGCGGGCGGCCGGTGTGGGCCGGCGGGTCGAAGGTGGCCGCGTATCCGGCGATCTCGCCGTACACGCGCGCTCCGCGTTCCCGTGCCGAGGATGCGTCCTCCATGACGAGGAGGGCGCCGCCCTCGCCGGGGACGTGGCCGGCCGCCTCGCTGTCGAAGGGCAGGTAGCAGCGGGCGGGGTCGTCGCCGGTGCTGAGGCGTCCGCCGGCGAGCTGGGCGACGTGGCCCCAGGGGCAGATGGAGCCGTCGACGCCGCCGGAGACGATCAGTTTGCTGCCCTTGCGGATCTGGCGGCGGCCCTGTGCCAGGGCGTCCAGGCCGCCGGCCTGGTCGGAGACGACGACGCCGCTGGGGCCGCGCATGCCGTGGCGGATGGAGATCTGGCCGGTGTTGACGGCGTAGAACCAGGCGAAGGACTGGTAGGCGCTGACGTACTGGCCGCCCTTGCTCCACAGCGCCTGGAGTTCGCGCTGGCCGAACTCGAAGCCGCCCGAGGAGCTCGCGGTGACGACGCCCATGTCGAAGGGGTCCCACTCCTGGGGCCGCACGCCTGCGTCCGCGAGCGCCCAGTCGGCGGCGACGAGCGCGAGCCGGGTCATGTGGTCGGTCTGCGGCAGCAGCCGGCCCGGCAGATGGTCCTCGGCACGGAAGCCCGGAACCTCGCCTGCCAGGCGGGCCGGGTAGCCGGAGGCGTCGAACCGTTTGATCTTGTCGATGCCGCTGAGTCCCTTGCGGGTGGCGGCCCAGAAATCGTCGGTGCCCAGCCCGTTGGGGGCGGTGACGCCGAGTCCTGTGATGACGACCGGGGTGTTCATGCTGCCCTCCGCAACACCATCGCGCTCTGGAACCCGCCGAATCCGCTGCCCACGCTCAGCACCGTGTCCGTGCGCTGTTCGCGGGCGTGCAGGGGCACGTAGTCCAGGTCGCACTCGGGGTCGGGCTCGTGCAGGTTGGCCGTGGGCGGCACCAGGTTGTTCTCGATCGCCAGGACCGAGGCGGCGATCTCCAGGGAGCCGATCGCGCCGAGTGAGTGCCCCACCATCGACTTGATGGAGCTGACCGGGGTGCGGTAGGCGTGCGCGCCCAGGCTGTGCTTGAACGCGGCGGTCTCGTGCCGGTCGTTCTGCTTGGTGCCCGAGCCGTGCGCGTTGATGTAGTCGACCTGCTCGGGGTTGATGCGCGCCTCGTCCAGGGCGAGCCGGATCGCCTCGGCCATCTCCAGGCCGTCGGGGCGGAGCCCGGTCATGTGGAAGGCGTTGCAGCGCGTGGCGAAGCCCGCGATCTCGGCGTAGATGTACGCGCCGCGCCGCTCGGCCCGCTCGCGCTCCTCCAGGACGAACATGGCGGCGCCCTCACCGAGGACGAAGCCGTTGCGGGTCCGGTCGAAGGGGCGGGAGGCGTGGGCGGGGTCGTCGTTGCGCGGGGTGGTCGCCTTGATGGCGTCGAAGCAGGCCACCGTGATGGGTGAGATGGGGGCGGCGGCCGCGCCGGCGAACATCACGTCCGCGCTGCCCTCGCGGATCAGCTCGGTGGCGTATCCCACCGAGTCCAGGCCCGAGGTGCAGCCGGTGGAGACGACGGCGGCCGGGCCCTCGGCGCCGACCTTCCACGCCACTTCGCTCGCGAACGAGCTGGGCACGAAGTAGTCGTACAGGTGCGGCACCGCGTAGCGGTGGTCGACCAGGTCGAGGCGGCCGCCGTCGCTGACGATGCGGTACTCGCGGTCCAGGGCCATGGTCGCGCCGACGCCGCTGCCCACCGTCACTCCGGTGCGGTGGGGGTCCAGGTCGGTGAGGGCCAGGCCGCTGTCGGCGAGTGCCTCGGCGGTGGTGACGACCGCGAACTGGGCGGCCCGGTCCATGCGCCGGACCTCCTGCGGGCTCAGCCCGTGCAGTTCGGGGTCGAAGTCGACTTCGGCGGCCACCCGTGAGCGGAACGGTGTCGCGTCGAAGGAGGTGATGGTGCGGGTGGCGGTCCTGCCGTGGCTGAGCAGGTTCCAGAAGTCCTTGGTGCCGACACCGGCGGGTGCCACCACGCCGATGCCGGTGATCACTACTTGGCGTCCCATCAGGACGTCGCTCCCTTCCGGGGAAAGTGCGTCACGAGGTGGGGGTCCAGTCGTAGAAGCGCTGGGCCATCGCGTCGGCCGGCGAGCGCCAGGTCGCCGGGTCGTAGGCCTCGATGTACGGCTTGAGGTCGTCGCTGATCCTCACGAACAGCGGGTGGGTCTTGGCCTCCTCGATGGCCTCGCCGCCCTGGGCGGAGTCGAAGTCCTGGAGGTGGAAGTACAGGCCCCGGTAGGCGAAGAGCTGCCGCCGCCGGGTCCCCATGAGGTGCGGCATCTCGGTGCCGTCGAACTCCCCGAAGATCCGGGCGACGTCACCGCTGGACCCCGGGTCCATCCGCGCCACGATCAAAGTGCTGTGCATGGGCTCTCCCTGGCTGGAAGGGGCGGTGACAGCCGCCGAGGGGAAAATTTTCTGGTTCATTTCCGAACACGAACTCCGCGGCTCCTGTGGCAACGCGGGTCGGTGAGCGGGAAGACCGGTGACGGAATTCTCTGAATTCGCGGCGTCGCGCCGACAGTTCACCGGATCCTTGCTCATAGCTTCTTCGGTTCCCGTCCGAATAACAATGCGCATTCGTGCAGATCCGTGTCAGGAAAACTTCAGGACTATGCGGCGGACGTTCAGGTTCCGGCGCCGCCGCGGCGCACGAAGCACTCGTGCACGTCGGACTCCGCGTAGTACGTCCGCCCGGCCCGGGTCCGCCGGCGCCAGCGCTGCTCGCTGGCCAGCCGGTAGACGGTGCCGGTGGGGGTGGACCAGAGCCGGGCGACATCACCGGCCGTCAGCCAGCGCTCCTGCGGGGGGTTCCCGGCCTCCTGCCCGGCCTCCTGGCCGCTCTCCTGGCCGCCCCGCAGGGCGCGGCGCAGCTCGGTCCACAGCCGGCCCGGCCAGGCGTGCGACGGGTCGGCGTCGCACTGGATACCGGCGTTGGCGCCGGGGTCGGCGCCGCCGCCGCGCACCACCGTGACCAGGCGTCCCGTGCAGCCGGGCGCCACGCAGTCCCCGACGCTGACCCGGCGCAGCGTCTCGCGGCGTGCCACCCGGTGCGCGGCCCGCTCCAGGCGCGCCACCTCACGGGTGGCGTCCGCGGCGGCGGGGTGGGCGGCGAGCCAGCCGGCGTGCCGCATCAGGAGGCCGGCCAGGGCGCGGACCGTCCGCTCGGGCGCGGGCACGCCGCGCTGGGTGACGACGAGGCCGCCCCACGAGCCGAGCGTGGCGATGATGTCCGCCCGCACGTCGGCGGCCGCGGCGTTGAAGGGCAGACCCGAGGGCACCGGGCCGCCCGTCGTCCGCTCCCGCCCCTCGGTGCGGGGGCCGGCGCTGAGGACCTCCTCCAGTTCGGCGTAGAGGCCGGGCAGCTGCCGCAGCCGCTGGGTGAACAGGTGCAGACACCCCGGGCACAGGCGCAGGCGAGGTGCCGCGAGCTCGGCGGGTCCTGCGGTTTTCTTCCGGCAGTCGGCGCCGTCGCACCGGGTGCGGGTGTCGGCGGACGTCATTTCTGGCTCGTTCGTTCGGTTCATTTCCGATCCCCCGTTGACTGTTGACTGGGCACGACGTGTTTGCCGCCTTGCGACCGGAAAGGGAATGCGTCGTAGACGCACGTTCTCCGGTATGGGCGGTGGGTGTGTGAAATCGAGGTGGAGAATGCAGGGAAAGGGGGTCTCAGGCGCGCCCGATGCGGAAGCCGACCCCGTGCACCGTGATGATCCAGTCGCGGGATCCCAGCTTGGTGCGCAGGCTGCTCACATGCGTGTCCACGGTGCGCCGGGACCAGGAGTCCGCCCACACCTCCCGCATGAGCTGCTCCCGGGTGACGACCGTCTCGGGCCGGGAGGCCAGCAGGAACAGCAGGTCGAACTCCTTGCGGGTCACGGCGATGGTGCGGCCGCCCAGGCGGACCTCGCGCAGCGCCGCGTCGATGCGCAGCGCCCCGATCGCCAGGACCTGACGGGTCGTGCGGGGCTGCACGCGGCGCATCACGGCCTCGATGCGGGCCAGCAGCTCCCTCAGCCCGCAGGGCTTGACCAGGTAGTCGTCGGCACCGGCCTGCAGGCCGAGCACGACGTCCAGTTCGCCGCCGCGGGCGGTGAGCGCGATGACCGCGGTGCGGCCGGAGGCGGTGAGCTGCCGGCACACCTGGAGGCCGTCGACGTCCGGCAGGTCGATGTCGAGGAGCACGATGTCGACGTCGGCCTCCCCGTAGGTCTCCAGCGCGGCATAGCCGTTGCGCGCACGGTCGACGTGGTGGCCGTGCCGGCGCAGCGCCTCGGCCAGCGGCTGGGAGTCCTCGGCGCGGGCGTCGACGATCAGGACACGCCAAGCGGTGTGCGGCGTCGGAGCGGCGCGGACCTCGGCCTCGAGCATCTCGCGGCGCAGTGGCGAGAGGGGATTGAGCAGGTCGGCTGACGCCTGACGCATGACTCACCTCCAGAACGGCCGGCATTCAAGACTCGTACGGATTCGGCCACCGTAGGAAATGGCGTGCCAACTCCCGGTCAGAGCAAGTGCAGGAGATGTACAACGCCGGGCACGGGGTTGGGCAGCCGTGCGGGTGGCCCGGCCGTGCGGGCTTGCCGAAAGTTGGCGTTGCGGTGCGGCGCACCTGGCACAGCCGTGCCGTCTCGTTGTCGTGGCACCGCCGATGCTGACAGCAGCATCCGATCCTGATCACCGCACACACCACATACGCCGGGTACGCGGGGTGCCCGGGTACGCCGCATCCACCGGCCACGACGACGGGGTGACGCCATGGACACGAACACCGCAGCGGTGGACCGGCCGCCCCGGCAGCGGGCGCCGGAGTCCGCCCGCGGTTCCGGGGCGTCCTGGCACTCCCCCGTGTGGGTGCCGGCGGCCGTCCACCGGCTGAGTCCCCCGGCCTTCCCCGCGGAGGGGATGCTGCTCGTGGTCGACGGCCGGGACACCGGCCGCGCCTGGGTGCCCGGCACGGTGCGCACGGTCCGGGTCGGCCGCGACGTCACGGGCAGCGCCCTGTCCTGGTCGACGTACCTGGGCGGTCTGCGGGAGGCGGGGCGCGGTCCGCGCGGCATCGTCTTCGACCTGCCCGCCACCACCAGCGCCGAACGCGCCGCCGACCTGGTCCTGCCCGTGCTGCGCGCGGCCTGCTGCTCGACCAGCCCCGACCCGCTGCACCTCGCGTTCCTCGCCACCGGACGGGCCCGGCCCGAACTGGCCGCCGCCCTGGGCGCGGTGGCGCAGGTCGCCGGCGCCGAGGACGGCCGGCTGCACGCGGTCTCGGTGCGGGTGGAGATCCTGCCCGCCTGGGCCCGGGATCCCTTCCACGTCGCGTGCGTCGAACTCGCCCTGCCCCGCCCGGGCCTGGCCGAGGTCCGCCACACCACCGCCGGACGCGAGATCCGCGTACTGCGCGCACACCGCCACCCCCGCGGCACGGCCGCGCTGTACGGGCTGCGCCCGGGCGGCCGGTACCTGGTCGGCGGCGGGCTGGGAGAGCGGCTCGCCCTGCGCCTGGTGGCGGAACTCGGCGCCCGCGTCGTCCTGTTCGGGGCCAGCCCCGGGGCCGGGCCCGAACAGGACGACGACCGTCTGCTGCGGGTGCCCGGCCGTCCCTGCCAGTACGCGGACGCCCGCGGCGCCGTGCAGGCCGCCCGGCACGCCTTCGGCGGCCTGGACGGGGTGCTGCACTGCCCCAGCGGCGGCGAACTGCGCCCGCTGGCCCGGCAGTCCACCGCGGTGGCGCGGGAGACACTCGCCGACGCCGTCAGCGGCGCCGCCCACCTGGACCGCGCCACCGCCGCGCTGCCCCTGGACTTCTTCGCGCTCGTCACCGACGCCGCCCCCTACCAGGCCCCCGCCGGCGCCTCGGTGCCCGCCGCCGTCGCCCGCGCGCTCCACTCGATCGCCGCGACCCGGGCCCGGCTGGCCGCGGCCGGCTCCCGCCACGGCGCCTCGGTCGCCGTCTGCCGGCCCGGCGACACCGACCGCCTCGGGGCGCTCGCCGACGCGCTGGGCAGCGGCCGCGGCGCGGGATGCGCCCCCGCGCCGCGAGCCGCCTGACCTGGCACGCGGCGGTGATCTTCCCAGTCGTATGACAAGGCCCGGGCCCGGGGACACACCGCCGCTGACAGGAAGACCGCCGACGCCGGCCGCCATGGCAGGGCTCAGTCACGAAACATCCGGCCGCGCCCACGGTTTGGGCCCCCGCCCGGCGGAACGTTGACGTCCGCCGCGCCCGCTCCGCAACCTCGCAGGAACCGGTCATGTGTACGGATTCCCTGAGAGGAGCGTGAGCGTGATGGACGTACTGGTCGTCGAGGACGATGACGGAATGGCCGAGGCACTGCAGCAGATGCTCGGCCTGCACGGCTACGACACCCGCCACAGCGGCACCGGCACCGCGGCCCTCGCGGACCTGCCCGGTACGTCCCTCGTGCTGCTCGACCTGAGCCTGCCCGACCTGGCCGGCCACGAGGTGTGCCGGCGGATCCGGGAGAACTCCTGCGTGCCCATCGTCGTGCTCAGCGGCAGCGATCACGAACTGGACCGGGTGACGGCCCTGTACGCGGGGGCCGACGACTTCGTGCCCAAGCCCTTCAACCACCATGAACTGCTCGCCCGGATCGAGGCGGTGCTGCGGCGCTCCACCTGCTGCTGCGGACGCGCCCAGGAGGGCGCGGGCGCCGACTCCGCGCCGGCCCCCGTGCAGGTGCCGCGCCCGCGCCGCACCCCGCCGGAGCCGGCCCAGGAGGTGTCCGCGGCCCAGGAGAACCGGCTGCGCGCGGGCCCGCTGCGGCTCGACTCGCGGACCCGCAGGGTGTTCCTCGACGACGAGGAGATCCGCGTCACCCGCAAGGAGTTCGACCTGCTCGCCATGCTCCTGGAGGAGCCCGGTGCCGTCATGCAGCGCGAGGACATCATGGCCCGGGTGTGGGACGAGAACTGGTTCGGCTCCACCCGCACGCTCGACGTCCATGTCGGGTCCCTGCGCACGAAACTCGGCAGCACGCGGTGGATCGAAACGGTACGCGGCGTGGGGTACCGCCTGACCGTGCCCGCGGTCCTGGGCGCCGGGTCCGAGCGGTGAGGGCCCGCCCGTACGACACGGCTCCTCCCGGCGACGCGGGCGGCCTCCCCTGCGACGCGGGCGGCCTCCGGTACGACACGGGCGGCGGCCCCTGCGACCCGGCGGCCGGCGGCCCGTACGGTCTGGCGGCCGCCGCCGCCCACCAGCTGCGCGGACCGCTGTCCTCGATCCGGCTGCGTCTGCAGATGCTGCAGGAGGACCGGCCCCACATCGCCGAACTCCCGGGCGTGCTGGGGGAAGTGGACCGCCTGTTCGCGCTGCTGGACCAGATCCTCGACTGGGGCGCCGCCGGGCGGACCCGGCCCGCGCCCCGATCCGTCGAGGTCCTCGACGCCGCCGCCGCCCGGGTCGACGCCTGGAGCGTGACCGCCGAGGTCCAGGGCGTCCGTCTCGACCTCACCGGCACCGCCGCGACGGCCCTGCAGGTGCACGGCGCGCTGGAACACGCCCTGGACGTCCTGCTCGACAACGCGGTCAAGGCGGGCCCGCCCGGCTCCACCGTCACCTGCACCGTGCACGTCACCGGGCAGCACGTCCACGTCGGCGTCACGGACGAAGGACCCGGCATGACGGACGAGGAACTCGCCCACGCCCAGCGCCCCTTCTGGCGCGGGGCGTCGGCGGCCGGCCACCGGGGCAGCGGACTCGGCCTGTCGATCGCCGCGTCCCTGCTCCACGCCTCCGGCGGCCGCCTCGGCCTGGCCCGGGCCGCTTCGGGCGGCCTCACCGCCACCGCCGTACTCCCCCTGGCACCCGACTGACGACGGCCCCGGCCCGACCCGCCCGCGCCCGCGCGCACCCGCGGGCACCGGTCGAGGCAGATGCCCGGGCCCTGCTCCCCCGGCCGCAACCGGTCGAAGCCCGCTCAGGCGTCCCGCTCCCCCACCGCGGCGGCGGGTGCGCGGGGCGCGGCAGCCTCGCCGATCCGCCGGCAGGCGATCCGCGGGGTGCGCCGGATGCGCGAAGGCACGGTGCACACAGGCACGGAAGCGCGGTTGCGCAGGAGCGCCGTACCCCCGGCGCGGCGCCCACAGCCGGTAGTTGTCCCCACGCGCCTCCCCCAGCGCCGTACCCCTGGAGCCCCAGCATGGCCATCGAGGTCCTCCTGGCCCACCACCACCCGCCGACCCGGGCCGCTCTCGCCGCCCTGCTCGGTGCGGAGCCCGACCTCGAGGTCGTGGGCGCGTACGGCGACGGCGCCCGGGCCCATGCCATGGCCGAACGGCTGCTGCCCGACGTGCTGCTGACGGACCTGCGGCTGCCGGGCGTGAGTGGCGTGGAACTGACGCGCCGGCTCGCCGCCCGGACCGGCATCCGCACCGTTGTCCTCGCCGACAGCGCCCTGCCGGAGCTCGCTCTGGAGGCGCTCGGGGCGGGGGCGCGCGGCCTGCTGTGCCAGGACACCGACACCGGCGAACTGCCGCGCGCGCTGCGGCTGGTCGCCGGCGGCGGGGCCCTGGTCTCCCCGCGCCTGACCCGGCCCCTGATCGACGCGTGTCTGCGCAGCCCCGGCATCCCCGACGTGCCCCTCCTGGACAGCCTCACCGAACGTGAACGCCAGGTGCTGTCCCTGGTGGGTACCGGCCTGTCGAACCAGGAGATCGCCGACCGTCTCGTCGTCGCCGAGACCACGGCGAAGACCCATGTCCGGCGCGCCATGGTCAAGCTGGGTGTCCGCAGCCGCACCCAGCTCGTCGCCATCGCCTACCGGAGCGGCGTGCTCCGCCCCCGCGTCCGGGCCTAGGGCCCAAGGCATGACTCTGCCTCAGCCCGTCGGCCGGGTTGGTGCTGGTGGTGTTCCTTTCACAGGCTGCGGGCGGTGATGTCGCCGCGGGAGGTGGTGGCGCGGATGTCGAGTCCGGCGGTGCCGTCGTTCTTGAGCGCGTTGCTGACGCGGCCGTAGTCGGTGCCGGCGTCCAGGGCTGCGGACACTCCGGCGGCGGCCGCGACCGAGATGTCACCGGACTGGGTGCGGAGCACGACCGTGCCGCGCACGGCCTCGGCGATCCGGATATCGCCCCGCGCGGTGCTGATCTCCCCGGGGCCGCCCAGCCGGCCGACCTCGACATCACCGTCGGTCGCGGTGAGCCGCAGGCTCGCCGCCTCGTCGATCTTGATCCGGCGGTACGCGCCCTCGAAGACGACATCACCCAGGCGCCCGACGCCCCGCAGCTCGGCGGCGGCGGCCTTCCCCTCGACACGGGAGCCGGCGGGCAGCTGGACAGTCACCTCGACCGATCCGGAGGCGCCGAAGAGCTGGTTCTTCGCCGCCGGTGCCCCGATCCGCAGGATCCCGTCGGCGTAGGCGACCGTGATCTGCTCCGCCGCCTTCACATCACGGCCCTTGGAGGCGTCCGTGGGCAGCACCTCGACCGTGGTGTCGGCCCGGTCGGCGGCGATGAACTGGACGCGCCCCGCGGGGATGTCCAGGACGGCGGAGACGGGGGCGGGGGTGTCGAACTTCTGCATCATGCTCTCCTGCGACTCGTCGTTTCTGATGAACGAAAAGCTACGTTGCGTTCATGGATTGGGCAACACAGTCGTTGCGCATGAGCGCAATCAATGCAGGTGAAGGCTGTGAAATTGTTGCAATGATGCTGGGGCTTAATGCAACGTCAGTCGCCAGGTCCGTTGCAATGGGCTGGGAGTGAGTGCTACGTCGTCGACGGCATCCGGTACCGGTCGAGGGGAGCGCTCCAGGCGGTGCCGACGTCGCCTCAGCAAGGTCTCGAGCAGTGTTCGAGGGGGTCCGGCGATTCTCGGACTGCGACCCGGCACGACCACCGTGGGGAGCGGTCCGCACCGTCCGGGCGCACATCGCGGGGTGTTCCGGGGCCGGCGCACGACGGCGCCGGGTGAGGCCATGGAGGGGGCGTATGTCAACGGATCTGTGGACGTACCGACCGACGGCCGACCTGGTGGGCCGGGAGCTCGATCTGATCGGCGTCCAGGGCAGGCTCCAGGATCCTTCCGTCCGCCTGATCACCCTGACCGGCCCCGGAGGGGTGGGCAAGAGCCGGCTGGCGGCCGACGCCGCGGCCGGTGCCGCCGAACTGTTCCCGGGCGGCATCCACACCCTGGACCTGCCGGCCTGCCTGGACCTGGAGTCGGTCCTGGAGAGCATCGGCAAGACCGTACGGGACGTGACGGAACGCACCCTGCTCCTGCTCGACGGGGTCGAGCACGTCGCGGGCGAGCTCGCGGTGGTGCTCGCCCGCCATCTCACCGACACGCCCCTGCTCACCGTCCTCGCCACCGGGCAGGAGATCCTGCGGATCTACGGCGAGTGCGCCGTCCCCGTACTGCCGCTGCCGCCCCCCGGACCGCTGCTCGAACCCGATGTCGCCGACGTCCAGGACAATCCGGCCGTCCAGCTCTTCGTCCGCTGCGCCCTGCAGGCCAACCCCGCTTTCGCGCTCACGCCCGAGAACGTCGGGGCGGTCACCGACATCTGCAACCTGCTCGAGGGCGTCCCGCTGGTCCTGGAACTCGCCGCGCGCCGGCTGCGCCTGTATCCGCCGCAGGAACTGCTCACCTGGCTGCGGCGCGGCGGCGACAGCCATCTCCCGGGGCCCGTCGACGTGCCCGCGCGCCAGCGTTCCGTCCTCGCGATCGCCGAGTGGAGCTGCCGCGGACTGAACGAGGGGCAACACGCACTGCTCGCCCGGCTCGCCCTGTTCCAGGGAGGTGTCACCCTCGCCACCGCCGAGAAGGTGTCGCCGCTGACGGCGGCACGGACCGCCGCCGCCCTGGAGACCATGCTCGACCGCGGCCTGCTCGCCCTCGAGGAGCATCCGCGCGCCGAGAGCCGGCTCACGATGCCGCGCACCGTCCGCGCCTACGGCCTCGCCCTGCTCGAGGAGGCGGGCGAGGAGCGGGCCCGGGCGGCCCGGCAGGCACACGCCCGGTACTACCTGCGGCTGCTGCCCGCGCTGGAGGGCCGTTTCCAGGGCTCGGAACAGCAGCGCTGGCTGCGGGTCGCGGTCGCCGAGCACGACAACGTGCTCGCCGCGCTGCGCCACCTCGAGGACGAGGACGGCACGCCGGAAGGAAACGAGAAGGGCATCGAGAGGGCCGAGGGCGTCGAGGAAGGGGGCAGGGGCCGCGGCCGGGGCGCCGGCCGGGGCGGGCCGGTGCGCCCCGACCGGGTGGCGGCCCTGCTCGAGCGGGCGGCGCTGGTCACCGCCTGCCTGCAGCCCTGGCTGGTGCGCGGCGAACTGAAGGAGGGACTGCGCTGGTTCGACTCCACCGGGCAGGCCCTGCAGGGGGACGGGTGGGGCGAGTGGGCCGAGGACGAGGAGTGGCTGCGGACGCGGGCCCGCCTGTACTGCGGCGCCGGCGTGCTCGCCGCGGCCCTCGGCGACCACGACGGGGCGGTCCACCGGCACCGCCGGGCCGTCGCCCTGTACAAGCGGCTGCGTGACCCGCAGGCCGGTGCGCTGCCCTCCGCCCGCATGGGACACGCACTGTTCCGGTGCGGTGAGCGGCCCGAGGGCCAGTCCCTGCTGTCCGCCTCTCTGGTCGTCCTCGACGCCCAGGGGGACACCGCCGGGTCCGCCGAGGCCGCCGCCGCGCTCGCCGAGGTGCTGCTCGCGGGCGGCGAGACGAAGCAGGCGCGTGCCCTCCTGGAACGGGTCGGCCGCATCCAGCGGCAGAACGGCGCCGTCCGCGACCTGGCCCGCACCGTCCACATCGGCGCCCGGCTGTGCAGTGACGAGGGGGACGACAGCGGCGCCCGGTCGGCGCTGCGGGAGAGCATCCGGCTGTACGAGTCGGTCGGCGAGCACACCGAACTGCCCGCCGTCCTGGAGATGTTCGCCCTGCTGATCCTTCAGCAGGCGGGCCAGCACCAGCGCGCCGTCCGGCTGCTCGCCGCGGCCGGTGCGCTGCGGTCCCGTACCGGGGTGGGCGTCGAGCGTGAGCGTGCGGACCGGCTGCGGGCCGCCGTCGAGGAACTGCGCCGCCGGCTGGGCGGGACGGTGTTCGCCACCGCGTGGGTGGAGGGCCTCAGGCTGCGTCCGGAGGCGATGGCCGCCGAGGCGCTCGCCGCGGCCGAGCCGGGCCGGGCCGAGGAGCGCGGGGACGGTGTCGCGCTCACCCCGCGCCAGCTGCAGGTGGCCCTGCTGGTGGCCGACGGCATGACGAACCGGCAGATCGCGCAGCAGCTGGACATCGCCGAGTGGACGGTGGTCAACCATGTCCGCCACGTGATGCGGAAGCTGGGCTGCGCCTCCCGGGTCCAGGTCGCCTGGGCCGTGGGCAGGAGCCGGTGATGGCGGCGCCGCTGCGCGCATCCCCGCAGGCGCCGCCCGACGGCGACGCCCCGCTCACCGGCCTCCTGGGGCAGCTGCGCCCGCCGGCCGAGGTCGCGCGGGACTTCACGGAACGGGGCTGGTGGCGGACCGGGACCGTGCTGCACGACGTGTACCGCGGCGCGGCACGGCATCCGCACCGCACCGCGATCGTGTCCCACCGGGCGCACCTGCCCGCCGCGAGCCGCGTGATCCGCATCTCCTACGGTCAGCTCGCCGCCTGCACCGGCCGTTTCGCGCACGCCCTTGACGCGCTCGGGGTGCGCCCCGGTGACCCGGTCGCCTTCCAGCTGCCCAACCGCTGGGAGGCGGTGGCGCTGCTGCTGGCGTGCCTGCGCACCGGGGCCGTCGCCGTCCCCGTCATGACCGGGTACGGTGCCCGCGACCTGGAGGCGGTCCTGGGTGCGGCGCAGCCCCGGCTGTGCGTCGTACCGGATCTGTGGGAGGGCACCGCGCCGGCCCGGATCCTCGCCGCTCTCGCGCCCCGGCTGCCGTGGCTGCGCCACCGGGCCGTGCTCGGCGACGCGGTGGACGCGGGTGCCGTCGATTTCGTCCGACACTTCGTCCACACCCCGCACGAGCGGTACCGGTCCGCCGGGTGGCTGCGGCTGCCGCCGCACTCCGCCGACCGGGTCGCTCTGGCGGTCACCTCGCTCGGTCTGCGGGACGCGCACAGCATGGCCCTGTACACGCCCAACTCGCTGCATGCGGGCCTGCCCCGGGACCGGGAGCCGGCCGGGGCCGCCTTCTCCGCGCTGCCGCTGGCCTCGCTGCCGTCGCTGCTGCACGCGGTGATCGGCCCGCTCACGCGCGGGGGTACGGCCGTGCTCCAGGACGTGTGGGACGCGGAGACCGCCCTCGGCCTGGTGGCCGCGGCCGGAGTGCGCCAGGTGTACGCGACCCCCGCGCAGTGGGCGGATCTCGTCGCCGCGCGGGAACGCCGGCCGCGCGAGGCGCTCGAGCTGAGCGGAGCCTTCACCTCCGATCCGGCCGCCACCTCCGCCGCGCTCGGCCGGCGGGTCCGCGCGGCCCTGGGGACGGAGCTGCGGTCCCTGCCGCGGCCCGCCGCCCACACCGGGCGGGAGCGCGGCTCGGGCGGGGACGGCCCCTACCGGCTGTGGCCGCGCGGGCCCGCCTCGCCGCTCGCGGTGTGGCGGCGCGCCGGCGGTGTCGGCCTGACCTGGCAGGGGGACGGCGCCTGCGGCGCCGGCGAGGTGGTGGACCTGGACGAGGCGGGGCATCCGCGGCTGCGCACCGAGGAGGTCGGCGGGATGTTCCTGGTGCCGGTCACCGAGATCGAGGCGCTGCTCATCGGGCATCCCCGGGTGGCCGAGGCCGCGGTCGTCGCCCGCGCCGATCCCCAGCACGGTGAACTGGCCTGTGCCGTCGTGGTCCCCGACGGGGCCCCGCCCACGCTCCTGGACCTGCGGGGCCATCTGGCCGGACGGGGGGTCGCGCCCGCGCATCTGCCCGCCGAGCTGGTCCTCATGGGCGGTCTGCCCCGCACCGAGAGCGGCGAGCTGCGGCGCCGGCATCTGCAGGACACCGTCGCCCGCCGGCCCGCGCGGGCCGCCTAGGGGGCCGTGTCCTGCCCGGATCCGGGCAGGCACCCGATCAGTCAGTCGGGTCGGTTGGTCGGTCAGGTCAGGTCAGGTCAGGTCACGGACCGGCGGGCCCGGCCGGCTTCCCGGTTGACCGCCCAGGCGTCCGCCACCGGGCCCAGGTGGCCGAGCTTGTCGGGGTTGGTCACCGAGCGGATCATCTGGATCTGTCCGTCGAGGATGTCCAGCGTCCAGGCGGTGAGCACCCTGCTGTCCCGGTCGCGCAGGATCGCGCCGGGCTGGCCGTTGACCTCCCGCGGCTCCACGGTCACGTCCACCAGGGTGAGCGTGGAGAACAGGGAGGCGAGCAGCCGGGCCACGTGGTCGGCGCCGGCCACGGTCCTGGCCAGCTGCGGGGCCTTGCCGCCGCCGTCCCCGACCAACTGCACATCGGCGGCGAGCAGCCTGCGCAGGCCGTCGACGTCGCCTTCCCTGAGGGCGTCGAAGAACCGCCCGGCGAGCGCCTCGCACTCCTTGCGGTCGGCCTCGAACCGGGGCCGGCCCTCGTCCATGTGGCGGCGTGCCCGCACCGCGAGCTGGCGGCACGCCGCCTCCGAGCGCCCCACCGCGGCCGCGATCTCCGGGAAGCCGAACGTGAACACCTCCCGCAGCACGAACACCGCCCGCTCCAGCGGGGACAGCCGCTCCAGCAGCAGCAGAGCCGCCGTGGACAGCGAGTCGGCGAGCTCCGCGGAGCGCGCCGGGTCCTCGTAGGAGTCGGTGAGCAGGGGTTCGGGCAGCCACGGCCCGACGTAGGTCTCGCGCCGCACGCGCGCCGAGCGCAGCACGTCCATCGAGATCCTGGTCACCGTGGTCGACAGATAGGCCTTGGCCGACCTGGGCACCGTCGAGGAGGCGTACCAGCGCAGCCAGGTCTCCTGAACGGCGTCCTCGGCCTCGCTCACGCTGCCCAGGATGCGGTAGGCGATCGCGAACAGCAGCGGCCGCAGCTCCTCGAACTCCTCGGTCCGTGTCACGCCGGCTCCTCCTTCTTCTCTGTGGTCCCCTCCGGCCGCGGCACGGGCGGAGCGGGGGCTTCCCGGTGGCCGGTGCCGTGCAGGGCCGGCCGGGCGTTGCTGGTCGGGTCAGGCCGGTGCGGGGGTGTCGGCGGCGGACAGGTCCGGGTCGTTCACCCAGCGGATCGTCTGGATCCGCCCGTCGAGGATGTCGAGCGCCAGGGCGCTGAGAACCGTGCCGTTGCGGTCGCGGAAGACCGCGCCCGGGCGGTGGTTCACCTGCCGCGGCTCCATGCGGACACCGATGCGGACCAGCGCCGGGACGATCACGGCGAAGATGCGGGCCACATGGTCCGCACCGGCGATGCACCGCGGCCAGGGCGGTGCCGTGCCGCCGCCGTCGCCCGCCCTCGACACGGCGGCGGTGAGCCGGTGGCAGGCCTCTTCCGAGCAGCCCACGGCGGACGCGATCTGGGAGGGGCCGCACCCGAAGACCTCCCGCAGCACGAACACCGCGCGCTCCAGCGGGGACAGCCGCTCCAGCAGCGCCAGGACCGCCGCCGCGGGCGGCTCCGCCGGCCGCTCCGGGCCCTGGTGCGGGCCCTGTTGCGGGTCGCTGGGCAGCGGCCCGGGCGGCTCGTCCCGCCGCGGGCGGGCCGCCCGCAGGACGTCGACACAGATCCGGGTGACCGCGGCCGTGAGGAACTCGCGGCCCGACGCGGGCTCCTCGGGCGCGGCCTCGTAGTGCAGCCAGGCCTGGTGCACCGCGTCCTCGGCCCGGCCCGCGCCGCCCAGCATCCGGTGGGCGATCGAGAACAGCAGGGGCCGCGCCTCCTCGAACTCTTCGATCCGGCTCATGCAAGCGCCCCTCCTTGGATCCGAGCGGGCGTCGGGCCGCCGGCGACATCGCGCCTCTCCCGGCCGGCGGCGGGGCCGGCCCGCCGGGTGCGCCGCGGCGACCGCCCGGCCCGCGCTGCCGGCCGGGGCACCCGTCCGGCAGCCACAGCCGGAGCGCCGTCGCGCACGGACGGGGGCTGCCCGGACCGGGCCGCCCGGCCTACGCCGTGTCCGGGGCGACGTGCCGGGGCCGCGGGAGGGACGTGTGCCGACACGCCCGCCCGCCTCCGGGGGGAAGGAGACGGGCGGGGCGGCTTGCAGCCCCACTGTAGGGGCGGCGCAGGGTCATGTCCCGTACCTGCTAGGGAAGTTCGAGCACGGCTGCCGCGGAGGTCGAGGGTCCGGCGGCGGCACCGGCCCCGCTGCCCGAGGCCCTGGTGGGGCCACCGGATCCGTGGATCCGCGGGGCCAGGAGTGGGCCCGGGCGGGCCGGAGACCGCCGCGCAGGAGGCCGGCCCGACGAGGAAGGTGAAGGTCCGCCTGCGGCCGGCCGGGCCGGGCAGCCGCCCGCACCGCAGTGGCAGGGCGCCCCCGGGCGGCGCGGACGCGGTCACGATCCGCTGCCGGCCGGCGTCTGCGCAGCCGAGGGCCTCCTGCACCGGCGCGCGGTGTGTCAGCGCCGGGCCGGCGCCGGCCATGAGGGGGGCGGTGCGGATGACGGCGCGGATCAGCCGCCGCCCGGGATCTGCGGCCGGTCCCGGGCCCGGTCCGGCCGCAGGGGCCGTGCTCCGCGTGACCATGCTCGCCTCCCTGGGTTCCCGGTCGGTCGTTGCGTCGTCAGTGACGGTCCTGGTCGGCGTAGACCGCGAGGAAGGCGGCGAGTCCGCGCACCGCGCCGCCGGTCGGGCCGAGCGCGGTGACCGGGATGCTGCGGCCGAGTCCGGCCGCCAGCTTGCTGTGCGCCCGCAGCGCGGCGGCGGCCAGGCAGTCGCGGGGCGGGCGGTGGCCGTGGTCCGGGCCGGCGCCCGCCATGGAGCGGGCCTCGGCCCAGGCCCGGGAGGTGATCTCGGCTGTCCGTGCGTGGGTCGTCGGCATCGCCATGACGGCACTCCTCGGCTGGTCGGGGCGCGCGATCGGAAAAGGGGGGCGTGGGCAGTTGCCGCGGCTGCGGGAGGGCGGGCTACCGCGGCTGGGGGACCATGAGCAGCCGCTGCGGGTGGAGCGTGGTGTGAGCCGCCGCGCGGACCCGGCTGCCGGGCCGGACGGTCAGCCGCCATTCCCGGGCCACCGCGCCGAGCAGGATCTCCAGTTCCCTCCAGGCGAACGCCTCCCCGACGCACCCCCGGGCTCCGGCGCCGAAGGGGATGTACGAGGCGTCCTGCGCGGTCGGCCTGACGGAGAGCCAGCGGTCCGGGTCGAACCGGTGCGGGTCCCGGTAGCGGCCGGGGTCCCTGTGCAGCAGATAGGAACTGAACATCACATGCGTGCCCGCGGGGAACGCGTGCTCGCCCAGCGTGACCCCCGAGAGGGTCTTCCGGCAGGTGATCCACACGGGCGGGTAGAGCCGCAGCACCTCCATCAGGAACCGCAGGGCATAGCCGGGCGGGCCCTGCCCGTGGCCGGACCGGACGCCCCCGCCCGCGCCCCCGCCCGCGGTCTGTGCCAGGTCCTTGAGGACCTTCTCCTCGACCAGAGGGTCCTCGGCGAGCATGTACAGGGCCCACGACATCACCGACGCGGTGGTGACGGTGGCCGCGGTCAGCATCATGACGGCCTCGTCGCAGATCTGGTCGGCGCTCAGGGCGGGCGTGCCGTCCCGCCCGGTGTCCGTCAAAAGCGCCGAGAGATAACCCGCCGCCGTGTCCGGGGAGTTCAGCCGGCCCGCGACGCATGAGGCGAGCAGCGAACGGAAGGCGGTGAACGCCCCCGCCAGCCGCCGGGTGGGCTGCTGCGAGCGGGCCGCGTTCCCGTACAGCGGCTTTCTGATCATTTCCCAGGACAGGGCCGCGAGGTGCTCGCCGAGCATGTTCGACGTCTCGCGCGGCAGCGTGCCGAGGAGGGTGCTCAGCGCGATGCCGCTCGCCGCCCGGCACATCTGGGCCTGGATGTCGACCGGCTGTCCGGGACGCCAGGAGGCCACCGTGTCCCGGGCAATCTCCTCCATGACCGGGACGTGGCCGGTGACCGCGGCCGTCCGCAGATACGGATGCGCCAGTCGCCGGTAGTGCCGGTGCAGGGCGTCGTCCTGCGCGAGCAGCCCCGCCCTGCTGAGGATCCTGGCCTTCTGGAAGAGCTCGCCCTTGCCGTAGTGCTTGTCGTCCTTGACCAGGACGCGGCGGACCAGGGCCGGATCGGTGACGAACTCGGCGGCCACGCCGTCCACCGACACGGTGCGCACCGGGTGGCCGCGCAGGAGGCGCTCCATCCGGCTGAACCGGAACTCCGCGGGGCCGCTGGCGCTACGCGGCGTCGGCGGCATGGTCGATCGACGGCATCAGGTCCAGCCGGCTGCGCGCCTGGAACCGGTAGTACGACTGGAGCTTGTAGTACTCCTCGCCGGAGGACGTCATGGCCGCGTACACCATCTTGGGGTCGTCGCCGCCGTACGCGACGCTCCTGGCGAAGTGCTCGATCTTCGGGCCGAGTTGGGCGGGCAGGGCCAGCGGGTCGCGGGTCTTCACGCTGAAGGCGATGCGTTCGATCCTCAGGGAGTTCCAGCTCAGCGTGGCGTAGAAGCCGAAGGACTTCTCGCAGAACCTGAGCATCTGCCCGCTCGGGTCGGGCATGCCCGTGGCGCGGTGCATCGCCAGGATCTCCGACGGCCGGCGCAGGTGGTCGGGGAATCCGGTGAAGTACAGGTTGACGGTGCCGTTGCGGTAGTCGATCGCGACGACGTCCACCTTGTCGGCCAGGCCGCGGTCGGCGAAGAAGGCGAAGTTCTCGGCGAGGCTCGGCGGCATCGAGGGCAGGTCGCGCAGTTCGGCCAGGCTCTGGCCGGCGCCGCCGGGGAAGTACACCCAGATCTTGCGGAAGCCGCCGACGATCCCGAAGTCGATGCCGTAGCTGTCGATGGGGCAGTGCCGCTGGATGTCGGAGAGCAGGGTCTCCGCGGGGCGGCCGGTCTCCGTGATGAAGCCGTGGTCGCGGGCCCGGACGTAGGGGTCGATGTGCCGCGGGATGGTGAAGCGGCAGTCGAACTCCCCTTCGTTGTGGGCGTCGGTCGCCACCCGGAAGGCGATGACGGCCTGCCCGATGACGTCCTCGTACGCCTTGAGGACGGGCCAGACCTTCTCGCGCGAGCAGGCCACGCCGATGAGCCCCGCCGATTCCTCGACACCGGCGAAGAGGTCCGCCAGCTGCATGGTTTCCGACATTCTTCCTCCAACTGCCGTACTGGGGCGGGTCACTTGTTCCGGTAGGCCACGCGCAGGGCCATGTTCGTCAGTTCGCCGCGCCACACCGGGTCCAGGGGCGCGTCGGCGAGGGCCGCGCAGCCCTGGTCGACGAGGCCGGCGATGTGGCGTTCGACGTCCTGGGGGACGCCGGTGTCCAGCAGGCGGCGGCGTATCTCCTCGGGGGTGTGTCCCGGCTCGGTGATGAGGTCGCGGATGCGGGCGTCGCGCTGCATCGCCCAGCCCAGCAGCAGGGTCATCTTGTGCTGGCTGAAGTCGAGGCCGGCGGTCTTGCCGGTCTGCGCGGAGTCGCCGAACGCGTCCAGCAGGTCGTCGCGGAGCTGGAACGCCTCGCCGACGGCCTCGCCGTACTGCGCGAGGGCGGGGGCGAGGTCGGCGCGGCCCGCCGCGCTCGCGCCGACGACCAGGGGGCGGTGGATGGTGTAGCGGCCGGACTTGATCAGGGCGATCAGCCGGGAGAGGCCAGGGTCGGCGGTGAACTCGGCGGCCGCGGCGACGTCCATGTACTGGCCGATCATCACTTCGGAGCGCAGGTGGTGCCACTCGGCGAGCCCTCCGGAGGGGGCGTGGGACATCAGCTCGTCGGAGTAGACCAGCGCGAGGTCGCCGACGAGGAGGGCGACGCCCTCACCGAACCGGCGGGACTCGCCCTGCCAGCCGCGTGTGCGGTGCAGCGTGGAGTGCAGGAGGTGGACGGCGGGCCGGCCGCGCCGGGTGCGGGAGTCGTCCAGGACGTCGTCGTGGACGAGGGCGGAGATGTGCAGCAGTTCCAGGGCCGCGGCCGCGTCGACGATGCCGGGGGCGCCGGCCTCGCCGCCCGCGGCGAGGTAGCCGGTGAGGCAGTAGGCCGGGCGGATCAGCTTGCCGCCGGCGGTGACGAGGTCGGACAGCGCATCGATGGCGACGACCGCGTGTGAGTGCACCTCGGCGTAGCGGCCGCGTTCGGCCGCCAGGAAGGACTGCAGCCGGTGCTCGAC
Source organism: Streptomyces sp. NBC_00554 (assembly GCF_041431135.1). Classification (NCBI taxonomy): domain Bacteria; kingdom Bacillati; phylum Actinomycetota; class Actinomycetes; order Kitasatosporales; family Streptomycetaceae; genus Streptomyces; species Streptomyces sp. NBC_00554. The sequence goes on from NZ_CP107800.1 coordinate 53,992, forward strand.
GCGCTGGAGCAGGTCCTCGACGGTCTGGTGCGCGGAGGCGGCCGGCTCCTGGCCGGTGGCGGCCCGGCGGGTCACTGCAGTGGTCACGACACATCTCCTTGGACGGGGCTTGTGTGCGCTGGAACGGAAACACGCAAAAGGCGGAGGGGGTGGCTGCGTCAGCGTGCGCGGCGCGAATGCAGCAGAGGTGGAGCCTGGTTGGAGCGGAAGCCGAGCGGAACGCCAGCGAACAGGCGGGGAAAAAAAACCGGCCGGGGGTTCCCGAACGGTCGCCAAGTCATCGCCAAGCGGGGTGAGCGAGGGTGGTGGCGCATGCCGCACATACAGGCTGACCCTTGGAGGAGCTCATGCCAGGACCCGCTGGATTGGATAAGGTCTATTCGGCGGTTGAGGAAACGGCCCGGCTGCTGGACGTGCCCTGTTCGCCCGGCCGGCTCTCCCCCGTTCTGAAGGCATTCGGGGACGAACTCCCCGGATCCCACATCGTTTTCAGCATGGCGGCCGGCGAACGCCATCGCGGGGAGCTCGACTTCGACTTCTCGGTGACCCCCAGGAACGCGGATCCCTATGCCTCCGCGCTGGCGAACGGTCTCATCGAGAAGACGGACCACCCCGTCGGCTCACTGCTGGCCCAGATCCAGGCGCGCTGCGCGATCGCGAGTTACGGCGTCGAGTACGGCATCATCGGCGGCTTCAAGAAGTCCTACGCGTTCTTCCCGCTCGACGACTTCCCGCCGCTGGAGAAGTTCGCCGGCATCCCGTCCATGCCGCCCGGCCTTGCCGGGCATGTGAGCCTGCTGACGGGCCTCGGCCTGGACGACAAGGTGTCGGCCATCGGCGTCAACTACCGGAAGAACACGCTGAACGTGTACCTCGCCGCGGCAGCGGTGGAGACGGACACCAAGCTCTCGCTGCTGCGCGCGTTCGGGTTCCCGGAGCCGGACGCCCAGGTCGCGGAGTTCATCAGGCGATCGTTCTCCATGTACCCCACCTTCAACTGGGACTCCTCGGCCGTCGAGCGCATCTGCTTCTCCGTGAAGACCCAGGACCCGGGGGAGCTTCCCGCTCCCTTCGACCCGGAGATCGAGAAGTTCGCGCGTGACGTGCCCCATGTGTACGCCGGCGGCCGCGAGTTCGTCTCCGCCGTCGCGCTGGCACCGTCCGGCAAGGCGTACTACAAGCTCGCCGCCTACTACCAGAAGGCGCAGGAGTCGTCGAACGCCGCCTTTGCCGCCAACCGGGACGACGGCGCGTCATAAGCCGGCCGCCGTCACCAAGTCCGCCGGACATCCCCGGCAGACATCTGCGTCGCAGGGTCTGCGGCTGTGGCGCCGGCGGGCGCCGAGCCCGCGTCAAGTGCCCATCGAGTCGGCTGCAAGCGGGACGGGCGACCATTCCGCGAAAGCCACGGTTTCCACCTGGAGGGTAAGGACATGTCCACAGCAACCGAAGTGGAAGAAGCGTCGGCCATCATCACCGCGTACGGGCAGGCATTCGCGAAGGCCGGCGCGGCGGCATACAACGGGCCGCGCGAGAAGCTCGCCGAGAACATCGTCCGGCTCACCCTGGAATTCTTCGAGGACTCCGAGTGGCAGCCGCAGCTCCTCCAGGCCCTGCGCACCGCGACCTCCGACAAAGAGGGCGCGGAACCGATGCGCAACCTGTTCTCCGCCCAGGTCTTCGCACAGGCGGGCGTCGCACTCGAAGAGGACCCGCTGAGCATCGACGGGCTCGCGGGCAAGCTCAGCATCAAGGCGATCCACATCAACGCGTCGGCCGCCCAGCTCTGGGGCGTGTTCCTGATGCGTTACGTCCTGGGCGTGGAGCCGATCGCGTCGGCCTCCGTGGACGAGATCGTCGAACTCCTCGCGCCCACGATCGAGCGCTACATCGTCGGCTAGCAAAAAGACACCGGCCGACGGCAGAACCAGCGGAAGGAACCGTCCAGCCCCGGATCCCTGGGAGGACCACCAACGTCATGAGTATTCTCAAAGATTCACCCGACCAGGCCGGCGGCCACACCGCCGGCGACCCCCGGCGCTGGAAAGCGCTGGCTGTACTCACCGCGGTGCAGTTCATGCTCATGCTGGACGTCACCGTGGTGAACATCGCGCTCCCCAACATCCAGAGCGACCTCGGCTTCTCCACCGAGGGCCTGGCCTGGGTGGTCAACGGCTATCTGCTGATGGCCGCCGGATTCCTGCTGCTGGGCGGGCGTGTTGCCGACCTGCTCGGCCGCCGCAGGGTCTTCGTGGCAGGCGTCCTGCTCTTCGGCGTCTCCTCGGTCATGTGCGGCGCCGCGAACACCTCCGGTCTGCTGGTCGCCGGCCGGTTCCTCCAGGGATTCGGCGAGGCGCTCGCCGCGCCGGCCGCGCTCGGTCTCATCGCCGTGCTGTTCACCGACCCCAAGGAGCGGGCGAAGGCCCTGGGGATCTGGGGCGGGCTGGCGGCCCTCGGCGGGGCGGTCGGCTCGGTCGTCGGCGGACTGGTGACCGACTTCATCGACTGGCGCTGGGTCTTCTACATCAACATCCCCATCGTGGTGCTGGCACTGGTGGTGATTCCGCGCCTGATGCCGGAGAGCCGGATGGCCCGCCTTCAGGGCCAGCGGCTGGACCTGCTCGGGGCGCTCACGACCACCGCCGGCCTGGTGGGGATCGTGTACGGCCTGCTGGAGGCGGCCGACAATTCGTGGGGCTCCTCGCAGGTGCTGCTGCCGCTGCTGGGCGGAATCGCCGCGCTGGTCTTCACGGCCGTGTGGGAGTCGCGGGTGCCCGAACCGATGATCCCGCTCCGGTTCTTCCGGAACCGCACGCGGGTGACGAGCAACGTCGTGAGCATGATGTCGTTCGCGTCGTTCTACACCTACGCCTTCGTGGCCACCCTGTACCTCCAGCAGGTGCTGCACTACTCGCCGATGGAGACGGGCCTGGCCTACATTCCGCTCACCATCGCGACGGGCCTGGGCATGGGCGTGTCCACCGCGCTGATGCCCCGCATCGGCGTCAAGCCCATCGTGGTCATCGCCTTCTTCGGCGCCGCCCTGGGCCAGTTCATCGCCGCCAACGGCTTCGCCCCCGACGCCAGTTACCTCGGCGGGGTCATGCCCGGTCTCGTCGTGTTCGCGCTCTTCAACGGCATGGGCTTCCCCGTCCTGATCAACGGCGGACTGCACGAGGTCACCGGGCAGGACGCGGGACTGGCCTCCGGTGTGCAGACCTCGATGCAGCAGATCGGCGCGGCGCTCGGCCTCGCCACCCTGGTGCCCATCGCCCTGCGCTACGTCAACGACCACGCGGCGGAGGGCAACCTCCCGGCGGTCGCCTCCGACGGATTCGCCCTGGCGCTGCACGTCGCCGCGGGCGTACTGGCCGCCGCGGGTCTCATCGCCCTGTTCCTGCTCGGGAAGGTGAGCGCCGAGAAGCGGGACGCGCACGCGGAGGCCGCCGGCGTACTGGCGGAAGTACCCGACCCCTCCCCCGTTCCGGCGCCCGCTGCAGTGCCCGCCCCCGAGGCCGCCAAGGCATGACCGGCGGCTGACCCCCACAGCACGTCGGCGCACCATCCCTGGATCGGGTCCGGGGGTGGTGCGTTGTGCTGTCCCCGCCGCCCCGGGACGCTCGCTGTCGTCATGGCTGAGACGGCCGGCGGCGCGGCAATGAGACAACGGGGAAGGGAGGAAGGGGGGAAGGGGAAGCCGGTGGGTGGCCTCGGGCCATCGCGGATCGCGTCGGGATCGAGGCGCTGCGCGGTGAGTTCACCGGCGGGGGCGGGCAGTTCGCCGAGGGTTGCGATGTCCGGTACGAGGCTTCTCGCCGCCGGACGGGTTCCCCGCCCGGCCGGGCTGCGGATGCGTGGCCCGGTGCGGGGGTGCGCCGCGTACGGCTACAGCTCGGCCGGCAGGGGTGCGCGGAGGAAGTCGCCCCGCGGCAGCAGCCCGTGAGGGGGCGGTTGGCGGCGGGCGCTCCAGTGCGGTCCGCGCTGGTCCGGCACGGTCGCGGGGCGCCGGGCGGGCTTCGTGGCCGGCCGGGGATGCGGTCGCCAGTCCAGGGAGGGCGCGTGGTTGAGTATCTGCTCCTCCAGCAGTTGCAGCGCCGGCCGCGGATCGATCCCCAACTCCTGTGCCAGCCGCCGCTGGTTGGTACGCAGCACCGCCAGCGCGTCGACCTGCCGGCCGGCCCGGTACAGGGCCAGGCCCAGCAGTTCGCAGCCGTATTCACGCAAGGGATGGTCCTGGACGAAGGCCTCCAGTTCGGCCACCGCGATCTCGTGGGCGCCGGCCGCGAGCAGGGCCGCGCAGCGCCCCTCGACCACCGACAGCCGCAGCTCCTCCAGCCGTGCCACGTCCGGCCGCACATAGGCGGTGTCCGCGACCTCGGCGTAGGCCGGCCCGCGCCACAGCGCCAGCGCCCCCTCGAACTCGTGGACCGCGCTGTGCGGATCGCCCCGGTCCAGCGCCTGCCAGCCGGCGACGGCCCGTTCGCTGAAGCGGTGTACGTCGACCTCGACGGCCCGGCTGTCGAGCAGATAGCCGCGTCCGCAGGTGCGCAGCACCGTCGGCTGTGTCCGGGGCGCGCGGCCGGGCTCCAGCACCCGCCGCAGATTGGCGACATAGGCGTGGAGCGAGGAGAGGGCCGCGGGCGGCGGGGGTCCGGTCCACAGCTCCTCGACGATCACGTCGAAGGCGACCGGCCGGCCCACCTTGCTGACCAGCAGCGCCAGCAGGGCGCGCTGCTTGGGCGCCCCCAGGCCGACGAGGCGGCCGCCGACGGCGGCCTCGATCGGGCCCAGGGCGCGGAACGCGACCGGGGGGCGCGGTGCGGGCAGCTGCGGCGGCCGCTCCGTGGCCCGCCGGGCGTCCTCCGCTCGCCCGGGTGCCGCGGTCGCATGGTTCCGGCCGGCGGGTGCGACGCCCTTGGTGACGCCGTTCGTGACGCCGATTCCCGCGGCCGCCCGGCCGGGCGCCGCGATTCCGGGATCGGGTTCGAATTCTCCGTCCACGTATTTCCGCAGCGCCTTGTTGGTGCGGCGAAGTTCTTGGACTTCGCGTTCCAGCTCCGCGATGCGCCACGCATCCGGAGTGCCGGGGCTCGCGATTCCGGCGCCCACCCTCTCGTTCGCCATCCGTGAACTCTCCATTTCCACGGGCGCATTTCACCTGTCTTGACATCCTCCCCCTCCTTCTTAGAAGAGGGGGATTCCAACCCAGCTGGGTTGAGGTTCACGGGCACTCGAACGGCCGGTGGCCGCTGTCACCCCTCCGGTACCGGCTGAGCTCCGGGGGCGAGGAATCCCGCCCTGTCCTACCGCGACATTCATTGCTGCGTTCTCATCCGCGTTGCAGGTGAAGCCGCACGATGAACAGACGAACTCGGCTTGGCTCTTGCGCGAGTTCTTGTCGATCCATCCGCAGGCGCTGCATCGCAGGGAGGTGTACGGGGCAGGTACGTCTTCGACCCGGCCGGGAGCCTTGTGCTCGGTGCGCCGGCGGAGCAGGCCCCACCCCTGGGCGAGGATCGCCCGGTTCAGCCCAGCCTTCTGCCGGACCTTCTTGCCGGGCTTCTCGACCGTCTCCTTGGCCGAGCGGGTCATGTTCTTGATGTTCAGCTTCTCGAACCGCACGAGGTCATAGGTGCGGGCGAGCATGGTGCTGGTCTTCTCGCACCAGTCCTTGCGCCGGTCTGCCTCACACGCCTTGAGCTGGGCAATCCTCGCGTACTCGGCGGTCTTGCGCTCGCTGCCCTTGGGTGCGCGGGCGGCTCGGCGCTGGTGCTTGCGGATCTGGGCCCGCTCCTTGACGGTGAGCTGCGGGCAGTTCAGCATCCGGCCGTCCGACAGGGCGGCAGTGATCTTCACGCCCCGGTCGATACCGATGACCTCACCCGTACCGGGCGCAGTGACCGGCTCGGGGATGACCGCGAACGCGATGTGCCACTGGCCGTTCCGATACGTGACCCGGAACGTCTTCGCCTCGGGCAGCCCGGTTCGGGTGAGACGGAACCGGACCCAACCACATCCGGGCACCTTGGCCTGCGCCCACCGGCGATTCAGTTTCTGCACCACCACGGACCGGCCCATCACCTGCTTGCCGGTCTTCGCGTTCAGCTTTGGCGTACCGTCCGGCTCCGACTCCGGCACGCGATCGGTACCGATGACGCGGAACCCCTCATGCCGGTACTTCTTGCGCCAGGTCGGCTCACCGAACCCGGACGTGAATATTGCGGCCTTGGCCTTGGCGAAGTCCTTCAATGCCTGCTGCTGCACGTCGGCGTTCCCGGACCGCAGCCAATCGCTGTCACGCCGGGCCTCGGTGAGCTGACGGCACTGCTCGGCGAAACCGGGCGCGGCCTTGCGGCCCTTGTACCAGTGCGCATGCTGCTCGACCGCAAGATTCCACACGTACCGGGCGTGCGCGCAGTGCAAGAGCATCTGCTCTCCCTGCGCACATGTCGGGTACATACGGAACCTCGCCACGGGTCGATTATGTCTATGGTCAACTTCAATCCTCGACTCCCCGACGATCTGCACGAAGCCATCAAGGCCGCGGCGGTTCGTGAGGGACGCTCCCAGCATGGTCAGCGATTCGGCCATCCCTGCCCCGCTACGCGGGATCGAGCATTCACCCCGGCCCTGAAGGACCGGGCGCCCTGCCCGAAAACAAGGTGGATTCTGGGCAGGCAATTCCTCAGTCATTGTGCGCGACTTCGGGCGGCGAGGGTCTGCGTGACGAGCCGGCGTCGATCAGACCTCCAGCCACCTTCAAGGTGCGTGGCCGATGATGGAGCGCGGAAAGCAGCGGGGGCGGCCGCTCGAGGGTGAACTGCCCCTGGTTCGCCAGAGGCGGATTGTGGGGGTGACCGGGGGTTTCGTGACTCCTCCCCCTCATAAGCAAGGGGGCTTCTCACTCAACTCCGAGAAGTCTCATGACGGCCGAGCCCTGGCCGCTGCCGAAGCAGATGTGCAACGCAATACGCCGCTTCGCGGCTCCGCCGACCGGAATGCGTTTCCTGCCCGGCCTGAAGGCCGGGATTCCCACTCAAGATCAGGGGCGGGCGGACCGGGCGATGGCCCAGGTACTCGATGCCGACCTGGGTCTTGCCGTCGGGGCGCAGGCAAGGGGCCCATGCCGTCCGGGGACTGTGCGCCGATGGACACCGGCGCGCCGCAGGAGGCGCCGTCGACGCCCTGGGCGCAGGAGTCGTGCCCGGCCTCAAGGACGCGGCCGTGACCGGCAAAAATCCGCCGGTCACGACAGCTGCTCGGCAGCTGTCGCGGACCGGCCGGTCAGGCGATCTTCGTGGCGCTCAGGACGGCCTGGACGGGAATGACGTCCGGCGGGATCTCGGCGGCGTCCTTGGTGACCGCCTTCGTCACCTTGAACCCGGCCTGCTCCAGCAGGCTCTGATAGACCGACAGCTTCTGCGGACCGCCCTGGCCCATGGCGGCGCCTAGGAAGAAGGCCGGAAAGAAGTCGACGTTGTAGTTGTCGGTCTCCTTGATGTCCTCGGGGTACACCGGCACCAGGATGTGGATCTGGCCGCCGGCCTCGAGCGACTTGTTGGCCCCTTGCAGGATCCTGAGCACGTTGTCCTTGTCGAACATGTCCAGGAAGTGCTTGATCAGCACGACGTCGAACCCCTGGGGGATCTCGTCGAAGACATTGCCGCCGATGAACGACAGGTGCTCCTCGAGGCCCTCGGCCCGGAAGTTCGCCAGCGCCTTGGCCTCCTTGTCCGGCAGGTCGAAGGTGGTCACCCGCAGGCCGGGAGACTCCTTGTGCCGGTAGGTGTGGATCGCCCCGAGGCCGGTGTTGCCGGCGACGTCGAGCACCCGGGCGCCGGAGGGGATGTCGATGGCGGAAAAGAACCAGGGGTCGATGTTGGCGGTGACCGTGTTCATCAGTTTGAGCCAGGAGTCGTTCAGGTCCTGGTGGTCGGCCACCGCGTCGTACAGCGTGCCCTCGGCCCCGTAGAGCTCTTTGAGGCCGACGACGGTGCCGGTCCGGGTGGACTCGGTGAGGTAGAACAGCTGCCGCAGCGCCACCACCTTGATCAGGTTCATGTAGGCGAGGGCCCGCGCGAGGTCGCCCTCGGCGACGTCCGCGAGGCCCTCGAGGCGGTAGGTGCCCCGGGTCTCGTCCTGGGCGATGAAGCCCTCCTTGACCAGCAGGAACAGCAGCTGTTCGAGGGCGTCGGCCTTGGCGCCGACCTGTTCTCCCAGCTCGGCCGCCGTCAGGCCGGGCCTCTCGCGCAGTACGTCGACGACGCCCAGCTCGAAGACGGACAGCAGGGTCATGAACCGCGACGGTCCCACCATGTACTCGCGGAACCGGGCGAGCACGGCGTGCGGTGTCACGGCGCTGGTCCCCCTCACGTCGGTCGGTGTCACAGCCTCGGTGGTGTGCCGGTCACTGCTCACGCCTGCTCCTGGAGCTGTGCCTGAAACCGCCGGGCCAGCGCGAGGCGCTGCACCTTGAGCGTGGCGGTCCTGGGCAGTTCGGCCTGCGGGATCTGCACGGGGTCGGCGAGCTGGGGGAAGGCGGCGGCGGCCGCGCGCCAGCGGGCCAAGTCCAGCGGCTTGTCGTCGACGGTGCAGATCACCGGGACCGGTTCGGAGTTCGGGCCCTGCACCACGACCAGCTCGGTCAGCTCGCTCAGCCGGCCCAGCACGACGTCCTCGATCTGAAGGGAGCTGCGTATCCCGGGGATCATGTCGACCTCGCGGTCGAGCATGTGCAGGCAGCCGAACCTGGTGCGGTAGCCGACGTCCCCGGTCCGCCACCACTGGCCGTCGCGGTTGGTGTCGTAGCGGTCCTGCTCGCCGAAGTAGGTCTTGGCGATGCCGTCCCAGGCGACGTCGATGTAGCCGGGGTTGGTCTCGCAGGGGGTGTTCCCGTCCCGGCTCACCACGCGGATCCTGGCGGCGCCCTTGGGCATGGCCCAGCCGACGCAGCGCCCGTTCGCCTTGTGGGCGGAGTGCCGGAAGTAGGCGCGGCCGACGGCCGGTCCGACCTCGCTCTGCCCGTAGATCTGGAAGAACAGGGCCCCTCGCCGGTCGGACGCCTTGAGCAGCTTGCTCATCGTCGCGGGGTGGATGGCGTCGAAGGTGCTGCTGAAGACCTTCACCGAGCCGAACGGCGCCCGCGGGTCCTCGGCCAGTTCCTCCCACTCCATCAGCGAGTTGGGCAGCGCCTCGACGAAGGCCGGGCGGTGCGTGACGAACTGCTCGGCGACCTCGGCGGGAGCCGTCTCCCGCATGAGCAGGACCGGGTACTCCTTGAGGAGCGCCAGGGACATCGCCGCGACCATCCGCGAGTGCACGAAGGGCACGTTGATCGCGACGGTCTCCTTCTTGCGCATCAGGGACAGCAGCCGCCACTGCGGTACGAGGCGGATGCCCTGGGTGCGGGGCGTGTGCACCACGAGCTTGGGGATCCCGGTGGTGCCGGAGGTGTGGGTGATGACGGCGGCCTCGTCGATCGGCCGCACGACCGGCCTGACCCGCGGTGCGCCGGCGAGTTGGGCGAGCGGGATCGCCCCCGGCCGGTCGCCGGCCGAGCTGATGACCCGTCGGGTGAGGTCGGCCAGCGGCAGGTCGGCGAGGACGTCGAGCTTGTCCCCGTCGGTGAGCAGGGTCGGCCGGCCGACCCGCTCGAGCAGGACGCCGACGGTCGTGGCGTCCAGGGCCGGCGACAGGTTCACGACGACGGCGCCGATGCGGGACACCGCGGCGGCGAGCATCCAGTGGTCGGCGTTGGCCGTCTTGTAGATCACGACGTGCTCGTCGGTCCGGACACCGGCCGCCCACAGGCGCCCTGCCAGGTCGTCGACGTACTCGGCGTACTGGGCCACCGTCAGCCGGCGTCCCGCCTCGGGCAGGACGCCCAGGTCATGGTCCAGGGTGATCGGTGTCGAGGGGTTGACGGCGGCGGCCATCTCCGGCAGCAGGCCGATGTGGAGACCGCGTTTTTGTATCGAGTGATAGGCCACAGAGCCCTTCATCGGGACTGTCTCCTTATGTGGTGGGCGGTGGACGTTCGGGCGGTCCTCGGCTCGGTGCGGGATGCAACTGCGCACAAGGGGTGCTGACGGTCCGTCAGTTTCCTTTGTGTGTCGGGGAGTTCGCGTCAGAAGGAGTGGGGGCCGAAGCGGCCCCAGGCCACGAAGGCGGCGACGGCGAGCAGGACGGCGTTCACCGCGATCGACTGGGCCTCGCCGCGGCGCACGTGGGTGACGGCCGCGCCGATCATCAATAGCACCAGGCCGGTGGCGGCGAGCGGCACCAGCACCGGAGCGACGTCGAGTGCGGCGGGCAGGATCAGGCCCAGCCCGGCCAGCACCTCCAGGGCGCCGATGGTCTTGACGCCGGAGGCGCCGAAGTCGTCGACCCAGCCGTAGCCGGCGGCGGCCAGCTTCTCCTTGGGCTGGGCCAGTTTCTGGACACCGCCCGCCAGGGAGGCTGCGCCCAGCACTCCCGCGATGATCCACAGAGCAAGGTTCATGAGACGTTTCCTTCGGCAGGGTCGGGCTGGGGCACGGGGCACGCCGGCCGCGGCGGCCGGCGTGCCGCTACTCGCTGTCGGGCACCAGCAGCGTGGTCTCCACCTGGGACCGCCATCGGTAGTACGACTGGAGCTTGTGGTACTCGCCGGAGGGCGCCGACGTGATCGCGTAGACGAACTGGTGGCCGTCGGTGCTGTACGGCGCGTTCTTCAGGAAGTCCTCGATGGCCGGCTCGACCGTGACGGGAAGGGTCAGCGGATCCGCGGTCATGGCCGCGATGGTGATCCGCTCGACCTTTTGGGAGTCCCAGGTCAGGGTGGCGTAGATGCCGAATGCCCGGGTGGCGAACCGGAGCAGCCGCTCGCTCGGCCCGGGCAGTCCGGCCTCCTTGAGGATCGAGGTGAGCGAGCGGGGGGTGAAGACCTCGGCGGGCGCCGCCCCGAAGTACAGGTTCACCGACCTGCTGCGGTAGTCGATGCCGACCAGGCTCACCCGGTCGGCCAGGCCGTACCGGGTGAAGAAGGGCAGGTTGCCCGCCGCGCTGGGCGGCATCGACTCCAGTCGGGCCAGCTCGGACAGCGGCTGGAGATTGTCGAGCGGGAAGAAGGACCAGGTCTTCTTGAAGCCGCCGACCACGCCGAAGTCGATACCGCTGAAGCCGATGGGGAATCCCCGGTGGAGTTCCCCCAGCAGGCTCCCGACGGGATGGTCCGTCGCCTCGATCAGGCCGTGCGACAGCGCGACGGCGTACGGGTCCAGGTGGGGCGGGAGCATGGTGAAACGGCAGTCGAGATCTCCCGCGTTGCGCTCGCTGGTCGCCACCCGGAAGGCGACCACGGCCTGCGCGAGCGTGTCCCCGTACGCGGACAGGATCGAACGGACCGTGTCCGGCGAGCAGGAGACTCCCACCAGTTGGGAGACTTCCTCGATGACCGGGTAAACATCTGCCGGGCCGGCGTTGTCCCGCATATACCCACCGTTCGGTTGCTGGCGCGGATCGCGTTGAGCCGGCCATGGGGCGAACTGCATTCCTGCCAGGGCCTGTCTGGCAATTCCCGTCGTCGCCCGGAGGGCGGCCTCGCGCCCGCTGCGGCAGCAGCTCGTGTCGCAGTAGGTGCGTGCTCTCGGCGTGCCGGGCGTAGACCCTCGTACTGGACGTACTTGGGTCTGCGCCCGGTGCGGTGAGAGTGCGTGCATGGCGTCGCGAGGCAGACGGGAATTGGCAGACAGGCCCTAGCGGGCGATGACCATCGTGGCGGGCGGCGCGGCGTGGAAGGAGACGTCCTCGAAGCCTGCCTTGACGAGCCAGTCGCGGTAGTCGGAGCGCCGCCAGGTGCCGCCCTCGTTGCTCTTGAGGAGCATCTCCAGGGCGAAGAGCAGCGGGAAAGCGGGAGCGCTGCGCTGGTCGTCGACGATGTAGTCGGCGACCACCAGGGCGCCGCCGGGTTTGAGGGCCTCGCGGAGCCGGGTGAAGACCTCGATGTTGCTCTCGGCGTTCTCCTGGTGGGCGATGTGGGAGTACACCGCGATGTCGTACTGCGCGGTGCCGAAGTCGGTGGTGTGGAAGTCGCCGTCGAGGGTGGTGAAGCGGTCCCCCACGCCGTGCTCCGCCACCAGCCGGCGGGCGATCGCGTTGATCGGCTCCCAGTCGAGCTGGGTCGCGCGGGCGGCCGCATTGGCCTTCAGCCAGATCGACGAGTAGATGCCCGAGCCGCCGCCCACGTCCAGGATCGAGATCTCCCCCGCGTCGGCGATGCCGAGTGCCTGGACACCGGCGTCCGCGGCGGGAACCGACACCGCGGCGATGGCCGGGACGATGCCCTCCCAGTGCGGGTTGTCGGCCACCTCCGTCTCACCGCCCGCCAGCGGTCCCCCGAGCCGGACCACCTCCGGCAGGTCGGCCAGGCTGCCCGTGTGCTGCAGCTTCAGCCTGGCGAAGCCGGCCAGCGAGGCGGGCGTGCCCTCCACCAGGAAGGCGGACGCCTCGGGGCTGTTGCGGTACCGTCCCGCCTCCAGCACCACCAGCTCCACGCTGACCAGGCCGTCCAGCAGGCCCTGTGCGCCCCGCTCGGAGATCTCGGCGCGGGCGGCCACCTCGACGGCCGTGCCCGCGCCGTTCTCCAGATGGGTGAAGACGCGGTGGGTGGCCGCGGCGCCGATGACGCCGGTGGCCCAGTAGCCGTTGATCAGCCTCATCACACCGTCCGGTGCAGGCTGGTTGTTCGTCATGCCGCTCCCTTCAGGGTTCGGGCGGGCTGCGCGTGGGTCCGCAGCGCGGTGCGCAGGACCTCGGCGACCCGCTCGACCTGGCTCATGGTCAGCTCGGCGTGCATGGGTATGCCGAGGTTGCGCTGGAAGAGATCCTTTGAGACCGGGCACACCTGCCGGGCTGCGAACGCGGGCTGCACATGGCTGGCCCAGGTGCCGTGCAGGGTGCCGATGCCCTGGGCGCGCAGGTCGGTGGCGACGGCCCCGCGGTCCACCCGCGCATCCAGCGTCACCAGGTAGGACTGCCAGGCGTGGGTGCGGTCCGCGGGCACGTGCGGCACCGTCAGCAGTTCCTCGTCCGCGAGGAGTTCGGCGTAGCGGGCGGCGACGGCGCGCCGGCGCTGCAGGAGCTCCTCGATGCGGCCGAGCTGCACCTGCAGGATCGCCGCGGCGATGTCGGACAGCTTGAAGTTGTAGCCGATCTCGGTGAATTCGGGGATCGGCAGGCCGATGACCTGGCCCATGTCGAAGATGCTGCCGATGCCGAACGAGGACAGCTGCCGTGCCTTGGCGCCGATCGCCGGGTCGGTGGCGATCAGTGCGCCGCCCTCGCCGCTGGTGGCGCCCTTGCGTCCGTGGAAGGACAGGCAGGCCACTTCGGCCAGCGCGCCCGCCTCGCGTCCCTGGTAGGTCGCGCCGACCGCGCAGGCCGCGTCCTCGACGAGGAACAGGCCGTGCCGGTCGGCGATGGCCTGCAGTTGCGTGTAGTCCGCGGGCAGGCCGACAGTGTCGACGGCGATGATGCCGACGGTGCGGGAGGTGACCAGGTCCGCCACCGACTGCGGGTCCACGGTGCCGGTGTCGGCGCGCACGTCGGCGAAGACGGGCGTCGCGCCGACGTAGCGCACCGCGTGGGCGGGGGCGGGGAAGGTGTAGTCGGCGACGATGACCTCGTCGCCGCCCTGCACGCCGAACGCGAGCATCGCCAGGTGCAGGGCGGCGCCGCAGTTGCTCACCGCGACCGCGTCACCGGCTCCGTAACGTTGTTTCAGCTGGGCCTCCAGGGCCTTGCCCCTGGGCCCCTGGCCGGCCGGCCAGCCCGAGGCGAACACCTCGGCGACGGCGGCCAGTTCCTGTGTCCCCAGGCTCGCGAAAACCAGGGGGATCTTGTCGATGTCGCTCATCTCTGTTTACGCTCCGCGCGATTCGCAGGACTGGGGATCGGGAAGGACGGGCGGGTCGTAGCGCTGCGGCGTGATCTGGCTGACGTCGTAGCGCCGGCGCATCTGGTCGATGGCGTCGGGGTCCGTCCCCCCGGCCGCCCAGATCTCCGCGATCTCCTCGAAGTACAGCTCGTGAACGGGTGAGGGGTAGCACTGGAACAACATGCGCGCCGGCTCGGCGGACGCGTTGCGGAAGGCGTGCGGAGTTCCGGGGGGTACGAACATGCAGGCGCCCTCGGTGGCGAGGACGGCCCGGTCCCCGTCGGGCGATTCCCACTCGTGCCAGTCCTTCCCGGTGCGCCGGGCCGGCTCGAAGGCCAGGAGCTGGAGCTCGCCCTCAAGGACGTAGAAGAACTCCTGTGAATCGCCGTGGACATGCGCCCCGACATCGAACCCGGGCGGCACGACCACCTCGAAGATCGATATGGAGGAGCCGTGCGCCTGGGTGGCCTTGAAGGTCACTTCCTGCGCCTTGGTGATCAGCTTTCGGCCCTGACCGGGCGGGAGGATGAGGCCAGTCATGTGGTCAGCTTCCTTTGTCCGCACAGAGTTTCACTCGAGCGGGGCTGCCGGTTGATTCCGTCGGGCTCAGTCCAGCTCTGCGGGGGTGTCGGCGCTCCAGCGGCCCAGCGCCATCTCGGCGGTGATGCCGGGGCCGAAGCCGGCGATCAGTCCGGTGGCGTCCTGGAGGGGGGTGTCCTCCTCGAACAGGCGGCGGGCCGCGTCGAACACGACGGCGCTGGCGATGTTGCCGTACTCGGTCAGCGTCGACCAGCTGTGGCGGAACACCTGGCGGTCGACCTCGAGGAACTTGGCGAGGTCGTCCAGGATGCGCGGACCGCCGGCGTGGACGATGTAGAAGTCGAGGTTGCCGGCGTCCCAGCTGTGGTCCTTGGCGAACTCCCGCAGCACCGGGGCCAGCGGCTCCATGGTGCCGGGCACCCGGCGGTCCAGCTGGAAGTGGAAGCCGGTGTCCTTGACCGCGTAGGAGATCCAGTCCTCGGTGTGCGGGATGAGGTAGGAGGCGTTGCGCTCCAGCTCGATGCCGACGCCGCCGTTGCCGCGCACCACGGCGGCCGCGACCGCGTCGCCGAACAGCCCGTCCGACAAAAGCGAGCCGATGTCGTCCGCGTCGGGCTGGTAGCACAGCGAGCACAGTTCGCACGAGACGATCAGGACGTTGCTGCCGGGGTGGGCCAGGCAGAAGTCGTGGGCGCGGTTGACCGCCGCGCCGCCCGCCGCGCACCCCAGCTGCGCGATGGGTATCTGCCGGGTGTCGTACCGCAGGCCCATCTTGTTGATCAGCCAGGCGGTCAGCGACGGCATCATGAAGCCGGTGCACGACACGTAGATGATCGCGTCGATGTCACGGGCCGCCACATCGGCGTTCTTCAGTGCCTCTTCGATGACCGGCGGCGTCCACCTCTTGGACTCGGCCTCGTAGATGCGGTTGCGTTCGGTCAGGCCCGGGTGCCGGAGCGTCTTCTCGATCGGCTGGACGATATGCCGCTTCAGCACTCCGGTGTTCCGGATCAGCCGGAGCGCCAGCGGAAGCTGCGGCTTTCCCGCATGGGCTTTCGCGGCGAACTCGAGAGTTTCTTCCATCGTGATGATGTGTTCCGGAGCGCTCACCGCGGGCTTGCATAGCCTTGGCATATCTGGGCTCTACTTTCTCTAGAGTCTGCCTTCTGTACGTGAGGAATCTGCGCACAGCTTCCGGAGTGGTTCCCGTCGGGCCGCCACGGCGTGGGCGGGGAGGTGGACGGCCAACTCGGCGAGCTGGGAAGGCCCTTCGCCGCCCGGCGCCGGACAGCACGTTGTCCCTGCGTACGGCCGTTGCGTGGCCGCGCGGGCCGTGCCGCGGCGCGCGGGGAGATGATGCGAGGGGTGCGAGGGGAAACCTGTGCCGACCTGGCACGGATGCGGTCCCACCGGTGCAGAACCGGTGGACGCGGGCTCAATCCGCTGTCCCGGAAAGGGTTTTGGGCAGGGAAGGCGTGCAGGAATAGTGACACGGGAAAGTCACCCGCGCCAAGGCCGCCGGAAAGCGAAGGGGGCCGCTCCGAGGGAAACTCGAGCAGCGCACTGATGAGGTTCGACTCCGGCGGATCAACAACCTTGCCGGAGTATCGCCCCGCCTCAGGCGCCACCCGCGCGCTGCCGGTTCTGTAGCGCCCTGCTGCGAGCATCGGCCCTAGCCATGTAACGACTTGACGCGGAGGGCGCATGTCTCAGCAAGCCGAGGAAGCCACCGCCAAAAGGAAGCGATTTCCAGGGGTGCGGTCCCCGGCGAGGATCAGACGCGAGGCGGCCGGCTCGGACAAGTCGCTGCGCCGGACGGGGCTCTTCGTCACCTACCTGCTCGGCGCTCTCGCCGCGGTGCCGCCGATGTCGATGGACATGTACCTCCCGGCCCTGCCGGAGGTCACCCGCACCCTGGGCTCCAATGCCGGGACCGTCCAGCTGACGCTCACCGCATGCCTCGCCGGCATGGCGGCCGGGCAGCTCGTGGTCGGCCCGATGAGCGACCGGTGGGGGCGCCGCCGGCCGCTGCTGGCCGGGCTGATGGTCTACGTCGTCGCCGCCGTGATGTGCGCCTTCGCGCCCAACGCCGAGCTGCTGATCGCCTTCCGGGTGCTGCAGGGCCTGGCCGGGTCGGCGGGGATCGTCATCGCCAGGGCCGTCGTGCGCGACCTCTACGACGGCCTCGCGATGGCCCGGTTCTTCTCCACCCTGCTGCTGATATCCAGCATCGCCCCGATCCTGGCGCCCGTCATCGGCGGACAGGTCCTGCATTTCACCAACTGGCGGGGCATCTTCCTGGTCCTGACCGCGATCGGCATCGCGCTCACCGTGCTGGTCTGGCGCCGGCTGCCGGAGACCCTGCCGCCCGAGCGGCGGCAGCGCGGCGGGGTGCGCGGAGCCCTGTGGATCATGCGCGGGCTGTTCGCCGACCGGGTCTTCACCGGATACCTGATGACGAACGGCTTCGCGTACGGGGCGCTGTTCTCCTACATCGCCGCCTCGCCGTTCGTGATCCAGGACATCTACGGGGCGTCCCCGCAGACCTTCTCCCTGCTGTTCGGCCTCAACTCCTTCGGGCTGCTGCTCACCGGCCAGCTCAACGGCAAGGTCCTGGTGGGCCGGGTCCGGCTGGACAAGACCCTGGGGTGCGGGCTGACGGTGCTCGCCGCCGGCGCCTTCGTGCTGCTGCTGGTGACACGCGGCGTCTTCGGCGACCCGGGCACGGCGGCGATCGCGGCCTGCCTGTTCGTCATGATCTCCTCGCTGGGCCTGATCCTGCCCAACACCAACGCGCTCGCCCTGATGCGCACCCCGCACGCCGCGGGCAGCGCTTCCGCACTGGTCGGTACGTCGTGCTTCGTCATGGGCGCGGTCGCCTCCTCGCTCGTCGGGATCGCGGGCAAGGAGACGGCGATCCCGATGGCCGTGGTCCAACTGGGCAGCGCCCTGGCCGCGATCGCCTGTTTCCTGGGCGTGTGCCGTCCCTGGCAGAACCGGCCGGCGGAACTGCCGGAGCACTGAGCACCCGCGCACCACGGCCGTCCCGACGGCCGCCGCGGGGACGTGAACGCCGCTGCACCGCCTGCGCTCCGGCAGGCGGTGCAGCGGCGTTGGCGTACCGCGGTGGCCGTGCGCGACGCCCTGCTCCCCTGCTCCCCCGGCCCCCCGGCCCCCCTGCCCGTCGGGCCGTTGGGCCGTTGGGCCGTTGGGCCGTTGGGCCGTTGGGCCGTTGGGCCGTTGGGCCGTTGGGCCGTTGGGGCCGGGGGCCTACCCGGTGTCGCGCCGCGCCCGCCGCCCGCCGCAAAAAAAAAGGGGGGCGCGCCCCCCGTGCGGCTCTCCTCGGCGGGATACCCGGGGCGGGGCCCTCGCGGGCCACCGCCGCTGCCGCTGCCGTCGCCGTCGCCGTCGGGCGGGTCCGGTGCGCGGCGCGGTGGCCGCGTGCCCGGTCAGCCCGTCGTGTTGCGTTCCGGCGGCAGGATCAGGGTCGGTTCGAGGACGACGCGGGTGGCGGGTTCCTCGGCGGCGGGCCGGGCCAACTCGGCCCGTACGCCCCGCTGTTGCTGCCATCCGGCCTGAGCGGCGACGACGGCGACGTAGGGAATGACGACCCCGCCCACCAGGGCGCAGACCGCGACGGCGGGCCAGTGGTTCCAGGTGAGGGCCATCAGGACCACGCAGGCGCTGCGCACCAGCATGGCCGCGACATAGCGGCGCTGGCGGCCGCGCACGGCCTGGGTCAGGCCGGTACGTGCCCCCGTGATGGACTCGGCCCGGGGTGGATCCCGGCGCCAGGGCGTGCGGTTCATCGGGCCTCCGTGGATGCTGGGGCAGGGCCGCCGGAGAGCCGGAACGCGGGCCGGTCCCCCGCCGGGTGCGGGGATCCAGCGGCGGTACGGACGTCCGCCCCCGCGCTTTCGGGGCGGCGGCCGGCGGTGAAAAACGACGGCGGCGCGGGTGACCGTCCCCTGATCACCCGCGCCGCCGTGTCCGGGGCCCGGTCCTGTGCGTGGTGGTGCCGGGTCAGTGCACTTCGCTGTCCGGCTCCCGTCCCTCGACGGCGGCCGGCCCGCCGGCCGGCAGGTGCCCGTTGGACGAGGCCTGCCCGTTGGACGCGGCGTGGCCGTTGGACGAGGCGTGGCCGCCGGGCGCGTGGCCGTGTTCCAGGGCGTGCCGCAGTTCCTCAGCGGTCGGCTGCGCGATCTGGCCGCCGTGCAGCCAGCGGCTGAGCCGGTGGCGCAGCATCTCCTTGCGGGCGTTCGGGTTCGGCACGCCGTCGTCGTCGGAAGCAGCGGGGGCCGGCAGGATCTCGGGGTGCTGCCGGGACAGCAGGGTGTACGCCTGGTCGCGGTCCAGGGGTGCGTGGACCTCGACGAACTCGCCGTGCGGCAGCCTCTTGATGCGGCCGGTCTCGCGGCCGTGCAGGAGCTTGTCGCGGTCCCGCAGCTGCAGGCCCAGGCAGATCCGCCGGGTGATGACGTACGTCAGCGCCGGGACGACGAACACCCCGATGCGGACGGTCCAGGTGATCGCGTTCAGGGACAGGTGGAAGCGCTCGGCCAGCAGGTCGTTGGCGCCACCGAAGAACAGCACCAGGTACAGGGAGACGAAGGCGCAGGCGAACGCGGTGCGGGCGGGCGCTTCGCGGGGCCGGTCCAGGAGGTGGTGCTCGCGTTTGTCGCCGGTGACCCAGGCCTCCAGGAACGGCCACAGGGCGAACACGGCCATCATGACGGTGGGCAGGATGACGGCCGGCAGCAGGACGCCCATGTTGACGGTGTAGCCGCCCGGGACGGTGAACTCCCAGGCGGGCATGGCCCGCAGGGCGCCTTCCAGGAAGCCCATGTACCAGTCGGGCTGGGAGCCCTGGGAGATCTGGTCGGCACGGTAGGGGCCATAGGTCCACACGGGGTTGATCTGGGCGATGCCGGCCAGCAGCGCGAGGACGCCGAAGACGAGGAAGAAGAACCCGCCGGCCTTGGCCGTGTACACCGGCATCAGGGGCTGGCCGACGACGTTGTTCTCGGTGCGGCCGGGGCCCCGGAACTGGGTGTGCTTGTGATAGAAGACGTAGATCAGGTGGACGGTGACCAGCGCCAGCACGATGCCCGGGATGAGCAGGATGTGGATGCTGTAGAACCGGGGGATGATGTCGTGCCCCGGGTATTCGCCGCCGAACAGGAACAGCGTCAGATAGGTGCCGACCACCGGGATGGCGAGCGTGACGCCTTCGGCGATGCGCAGGCCGGTGCCGGAGAGCAGGTCGTCGGGGAGCGAGTACCCGATGAAGCCTTCCAGGGTGACCAGGACCAGCAGCGTGAAGCCGATCAGCCAGTTGACCTCGCGCGGCCTGCGGAACGATCCGGTGAGGAAGTGCCGCAGCGTGTGGATCATGAGCGCGGCGATCATGATCAGGGCCGACCAGTGGTGCAGCTGGCGGATGAGCAGGCCGCCGCGGACATCGAAGCTGATGCGGAGGGTGGAGGCGTAGGCCTGGGACATCGGGATGCCGTGCATCGGCTCGTGTGATCCGTTGTAGACGGTCTCGGTCATGCTCGGGTCGAAGAACATGGTGAGCCACACGCCGGTGATGATCACCACGATGAAGCTGTAGAGCGCTATCTCCCCGAACATGAACGTCCAGTGGTCCGGGAACACCTTCCGGATCAGGAACCGGAAGTGGTAGATCCCGAGCCGCCCGTCCGCCCAGTCGGCGATGCGTTCGCCCCTGGGCGGTACGGTGCGCGCACTCTGTGGCGCCTTTTCGGTCGTGCTCATATCCGCGCGCCCTCCCCTCGCCGCTCGGTCGTCACAGGCAGCCCCGGGCCGGCCGCTGGGCGGTCGGTGACGGAGGTGGCCTGCCGCGGCGCAAGCGGGCCGGTGCCGTGGAGCGGGTGAAACGCTATCCAGGCGCCGGTGAAGGGAACAACCGCGCTCAAGCGATACTCAAGTGCGAACTCGAGTGGTTCTCCGGTGAGTTGAGGGTCACGGGTACACAAGTGGGTTTCCCTGTCGGCTGGTTGATCCACTCCAGTCATGGTCTCGAGCGTATGGCCGGGCAATTTCGGCCGCGACGGGGTATATCGCGCCACACGGCTGAAAAGCAGGGTGCTCACGGCGCTGAAAAGCGGGGTGCTCACGGCCGTTGCGGGTCGAGGGCCGGTGCCGCGGTCGGCCACTGGGCCGAGGAGCCGGTGGGCCGGGGCCGGGCGGAGCCGGTGGCGACCCCGATGGCGGGCGGGGCCGGTGCGGCGGGCCGGCGGCGGCGGGCCTGGGGGCCGTGGGTTTCGCTGGGGGGCGTCGTCGCGGGGGGCGTGCGGCGCGCCGGGCGCAGGGCGGCGCGCAGGGCGTGCGGGCGCAGCGCGGCGGGCGGGGCGAGGGTCTGGTGCAGGTGGAGCAGGAGGGCCGCCGCGTGCGGGTCGGTGGTCGCGGCGGCCGCGATCCTGGACGCGTACCGCCTGCCGAGCCGGGCCCGCAGTCCGCCTGACGGGCCCGGGGTGCGGGTGCTCGACTGCCAGGCCGGGGCCACCTGGTGGGCGAGGGCCCGGCGCAGCCGGTGGCTGATGCCGACCGCGGTGCCGTGGGCGGTGAGCAGGTGGTCCAGGACGAGGGCGCACTGCACGGCCAGGGTCATGCCGTGGCCGTGGGCCGGGTCGAGGGCGGCGAGGGCGTCGCCGACGACGAGGAACTGGTCGGGCCAGCGGCGCAGTTTCTCGTAGTGGCGCCGGCGGTTCCCGGTGCGGCCGCGGCTGTAGACGGGGCCCAGCGGGGTGGCGCTCTCGATGAGGTCGCGCAGCAGCGGGTGGCGCAGGGTGCCGGCGGCGTGCAGCAGTTCCGTGTGGTCGGCGGGCGGCGCGCTGCCCTCGCCGGTGCTGAGCGTCACCGACCAGCGGCCGCCCTCGACGGGGTTGAGCACGGCCTGGCGCGGATCGTCCGGCGTGGCCATCAGCAGCAGGCTCTTGAAGTCGGCGACATGGCCGACGGGCGGCGCGTACAGCGTGGTGGCGTACCCGGTGCCGGTGTCGGTGACGGTTTCCGCGGGGGGTTGGTAGCCGAGTTCGGCGAGCCAGGTGGGGGCGCGGGAGCCGCGTCCGGAGGCGTCCACCACGAACTCGGCGGAGATCAGGCGCCGCGGGGTCCAGCCGTCGGGGGCCCGGCGGTCCCGGCCGCGGGCCCAGACGCCGGTGACGGTGTCCTGGGGGCCGCCCTGCAGGGCGACGACCTCGTGCTCGGGGAGGAAGGTCACCTGGGGGGCGGCGCGCAGCCGGTCGCGTATCACCGCGTCCAGGAGGTCGCGGCCGGCGCTGAGCATCGACAGGCCGGCGTCGCAGCGGGGCAGCCAGCCGGCCGGGCCGAGCAGCAGCATGTCCGCCGGGATGCGGACGTGGACCGCTCCGGCGCGGGCGAGGTCCTCGCCGATGCCGGGGAACAGCTGCTCCAGGCCCTGGTGGGCGGCGGTCATGAGGCTGTGGGTGTGGCGTGCCTGGGGCACGCCGCGGCGGCGGCCGGGGCCGCGGGGCAGCCAGTCGCGCTCGATCACGGTGACCTGGTCCATGAAGCCCGCCAGCGCCCGGGCCGCGGTGAGCCCGGCGAGGCTCGAGCCGATCACCACGGCGTGGCCGTGGCCGCCGCCCCTGCCGACAACACGTGCGTCCACCCTCAACTCGGCCGCCTCCCCTGTGCGTTGTCGTTGCATCATGCGGCGCGGGCGCGCCCGGGCGGCCTGCTTCGGCGCCGCCTCGAGCGGCATTCGAGGCGGGCGCGAGGAGGATTCGAGCGGGCCTGCCGGACGGCGGGGCGGGCGGGGATCCCCCGCAGCGGCCCGGCCAGGGAGGTCGGCCGCCGCTCGGGGGGCCCGCCGCGCGCGCCGCCGGACCTGTTCTTGCTGGCCGCGGCGCAGGAGCGCCCGGTGCCGGGCACCCGCCCGTGGGACGGATACGGGCCGGGAGGAACCGTTCAGGGCGCCGCGGCGGGCGGGTGCCCCGGTGCGGTGAGTGCCCGGTCCACCAGCGGGCCGGCAAGGCCCGTGTACTGGGCCGGGTCGAGCAGCGCGGCCGCCTCCTCGCGGCTCAGCACACCGGCCAGCTGCGGGAGTTCGGCCAGGACGGCGGCCAGCGGCAGGCCGGTGCGGGAGGCGAGCAGGGAGGCCTGCGTGAGCAGGTCCCGGGCGGCTGCCTTGCCGATGAGCGGCGCCAGGTGGGCCGAGACCCGCTCGGAGACGAGTTGTCCGCCGGTCGCCTGGAGGTTGGCGTGCATCCGCTCGGGGTGGACGGTGAGTCCCCGGGCGAGTTCGACGGCCGTGTGCGCGGCGCCGCCGGTGAGCCGCAGGGCCTCGCGCAGCGGCTGCCACTCCGCGTGCCACATGCCGGCGGAGCGCTCGTCCTCGGTGGGCAGACACTGCATCAGTACGGTGGCCAGTGCGGGCACCTGGAGGGCGGCGGAGCGGATCAGGGTGGCGAGCACCGGGTTGCGTTTGTGCGGCATCGCGGAGGAGGCGCCCCGTCCGGCGACCGCGCCCTCGGTCACCTCGCCGACCTCGGTGCGGGTGAGCACCAGCACATCCGCGGCGATCTTGCCGAGGGCGCCGGTGGTGTGGGCGAGCGCGGCCCCCAGGTCGGCGACGGGGGTGCGCAGGGCGTGCCAGGGCAGGAGGGGGGCGGCCAGTCCCGTCTCGTCG
Organism: Streptomyces sp. NBC_00554; assembly: GCF_041431135.1. NCBI lineage: Bacteria > Bacillati > Actinomycetota > Actinomycetes > Kitasatosporales > Streptomycetaceae > Streptomyces > Streptomyces sp. NBC_00554. The sequence goes on from NZ_CP107800.1 coordinate 77,124, forward strand.
GCGAACGCGGCGCCGAGTTCGCCGAGCAGGGCCGCGGGGTCCGCGCCTTGGCCCGCGTACTGCAGATAGCCGGCCAGGGTTCCGGCCGCGCCGCCGAGCGCCGTGGGCAGTCCGCCGTCGGCGACCCGCTCAAGGCGCTCGGCGGCGTCCAGGACGAGGTGGCGCCACCCGGCCGCTTTGAGCCCGAAGGTCGTGGGCACGGCGTGCAGGGCAAGGGTGCGGCCCGCCATCACGGTGTCCCGGTGCGCGGCCGCGAGGCCGGCCAGCGCCTGGGCCACGGCCCGCAGATCGGCGACGATCAGGCGCAGCGCGCGCTGGGCCACCAGCATCGCGCCGGTGTCGAAGACGTCCTGGCTGGTCGAGCCGCGGTGCACGTACTCGGCGGCCTGCGGGGAGCGTTGGGCGACCACCGCGGTCAGCGCCTTGACCAGGCCCACGACCGGGTTGGCGGTCTCCCGCGCGGCCAGCGCCAGTTCGCGTACGTCCAGCAGGTCCGCGCGGGCGGCGGCGGTGATGGCCGCGGCCGCCTGGGCGGGGATGGTGCCGCAGCGGGCCTGGGCGCGGGCCAGGGCCGCCTCCGCGTCGAGCATCGCCTGCAGCCAGGCGCGGTCGCCGACGGCGGCCTCGACGGGGGTGCCCGCCCGGACCGGGGAGAGCAGCCCTGCGTCCAGGTGGGCGGCCAGGGCGGTCGCCGGCTCGGGCGGGTGCACGGAGGTCATGCGCCCGCCCCCGCCCGCGCGGTGTCCGGCTGCGCTGCGGGGCAGGGCAGTTGGGGCAGCGCGAGGACCGCCGCCGCGATCGCGTCGGAGTCCTCGAGGGTGACCGAGCCGACGCCGGGCCTGATGCCGGCGGCGGTCACCCAGTGCACGGACTCGGTGGGCACCCCGTAGGCGAAGCGCCGCGGATGCGGTACGCCCCGGGCGTCGATCACGTGGTAAGGGCGCTCGGACACGGCGAGGCCGCCGGTCTCATGACCCACGCCGCCCGTGCCGCCCGTACCACCCGTGCTGCTGGTGCCGTCCGTGCCGCCGGTGCCGTCCGTGCTGCTGGTGCCGTCGGGGATGCGGTAGGGGTGGCACTGCCCGGTGCGCAGCAGCTGGTTCATCAGCGGGTCCGCGGTGCGCCTGAGGTCGATCTCGGGCAGGCGGGCCTCGATGAGGACGGTGGCCCGCACCGCTACGTCCGCCAGCGCACTGGACGTAGCGGTGAAACAGGGGCCGAGCGGGTCGTGCGCGTCGGCGTCGACGCGCAGGCCGGGCCCGGTCACCTCGAGGATGCCCGCGTCGATGAGCGCGGCCATCTCCTCGATGCGGGACGCCGGGGGGCCGATGGACAGATAGGCGTTGAGCGGGGTGTACCAGCCGTCGAGGTCCTCGCGGTGGGACGCGGCGGTCAGCCCGCCGTGGTCGACGGCGAGCCGCAGCTCGTTGCGCAGGTCCCGCAGCACGTCGAGGGCGGCCTTGGCCGGTCCGCTGACGTTGCCTTGGCGGGCCAGGCGGACGTCGTCGTCCAGGTGGGAGCGCAGCCAGCTGCGGAAGGCGGCCTGGTCGCAAAAGACCCGGTCGCCGTAGGGGCGCGCGAGAAGCTCCCAGTCCCAGCGCTCGGCGGCGCCGATGCCGCTCGCGTCCAGGAGCACGTCCTCCTGCGGTCCCGGTTCGGCCTCCAGGTAGGCCTCGGTGAACTCCTCGATGAGGCCGGGGAGTTCACCGCGTGCCGCGAGCAGGGCCGCGTAGTGGACGCTGCACACCTCCTTGGAGACGAGCGGCCACAGATCGGCGGCGAAGTCGATGGCTCCGCGGTCCGGGGCCCGCGCGCGCAGCGCCGCGATGTACCCGGCGGTCAGCAGCCGGGGGTAGTAGCGGCCGTGGGCGCCCTTCTCGTTCTCGCCGCGCGCCTGGTAGGGCACGCCGCGCCGCGAGCCGGCGTACAGGCGCGGTTCGCGGCCCGAGGGCCGGTAGCGCAGGCGGCCCTGGGTGCGGGTGAAGACGCCGCCCCGGCCGTGGGTGAACAGGGCCAGGTAGTCGAAGAAGTTGAGGCCGAGTCCGCGCAGCAGTACGTGCTCGCCGGGCCGGATGCCCGACAGGTCCACGTCGGCCGGGTTGGCGGGGGGCAGGTAGGTCAGCGCGTGGCGTTCGGCGTACTGGGCCAGCTCCCGTTCGGTGTCCGAGAGCCGGGCCGGGACATGGCCCTGCGCGAGGACGACCGCGGACAGGCCCCTCAGCCGGGTGCCGTCCTCCAGGACGACACTCTGCGCGCGCCCCGGCCGGCCGGTGGCGGGCTCGTCCTGGAGGGCGACGGCCCGCACCGGGTGCGTGCGCACCGTCACATGCGCGGCGGCGTTGGCGACGACCCGCTTGAACGCCCAGGTCAGATAGCAGCCGTAGAGGGCGCGGGTGGGGTAGGAGTCGGGGCCCAGGCGGCGTGCCTCCGCCAGGACCATCTCGTCGTAGCCGGCCTCCGGGAGTGCCTCCAGGGTGTGCGAGACCAGGGCCTTGGCCCACTCGTACAGGCTCGGCCCCTCGTCCAGCGGGCCGTCGATGCGGACGCTGGCGTCGGTGTAGACCGTGACCTGGCAGGACACGGTGTTCATCAGCAGGTGCCGGGACTGCGTGGGGCGCCACACCCGTCCCGAGCCCGGCGGGTCCGGGTCGACCACATGCACGGTGACGGTGTCCCAGCGAGGCGACTTCCGTTCCTGCGCGCAGAGCCGTTCCAGTACGGACAGGCCGCGCGGCCCGGCTCCCACCAGGCAGACCTCCAGATGCGCCGCCGTTTCGCCCCCGATGGGCTGGGCGGATTCCCGGATGTCCGGATCGCCGAAAGAAATCGGGTCGTACAGGGCATACTCATCGGCCGCCGTCACCAGCGGCCCTGCGGTGAGTCCGACGCTCACTGAGCGTTCGCCTCCATGCGTACCGTCCACAGCGCCTCCTTCCTGAGCCACCGTCGGTGCACGCGCTCAATCACCGCTCGGCCCCGGATGGAAATCGGCTCGAGGAATGGCCGCGGGAATCGGCGGCGCCCGTCCTGCGCCGCCGCATCGGCGCCGTCGGGTCACCTCCGCCGGGCCGCGAACGGGGCTGTATCGGGACTCCAGAACCGGTGGTTACGTTCGTGGAAAAGCGTCACCGGACCGACCCGGCCATTCGGCTGCCGGCGCTCGTCGTGCAGTGGTCTGAACCCAAGGCACCGGTCCGGCAGCAAATTGCCGCAACCCATGTGCAACACCCGTGCGCCATGGCGCGGTTGCGGAGGGCGAGCCGCCTCATGAAGGAGATCCGCCGATGGTTCACCCGTGCCCCAGAAACCACACCCGTGAGAGCCGTGCCGTCACCGGGTCGATTCTCTGCGCCCCCTGCATCAGCCAGGCGGAACGCGATCTGCGCGCCCTCCCGGTCCTTCACCAGGAGTGTCTGCACCATGTGTCGCCGGGCCGCCGGCGGACCAACCCCACCCGGGTGTCGGGGAGCCGCAGCCGGGATCAGCTGAACATCTCGGTCCTCGACGCCCGGTACAACCTCCTCGCCACGCTCGAGTCCTGGTCGGAGATCGTGGTGGAAAACCTCGCCGTCGCCGCACCGGCCCGCTCCGTTCCGCAGCTGGCCCGGTTTCTGGCCCGGCATCTGCACTGGCTCGCCGCCCAGCCTCCGGCTGCCGACTTCGCGGGCGAGATGGAAGGCCTCGTCGCCGAGCTGCGCGGCACGATCGACCCCGATCCCGGCGGTCTTCACCAGCTGGTGCGGCGCTGCGTCGTGGACCACTGCGGCGGGACGATCAGCGCCCCGCCGCGAAATTCCGCAGAGCCGGGGGACCACCGCATCGGATGCTCGGCGGGGCATTCCTGGGAATTGCGCGAATGGCTGACGCTGAGGCAGCTCATGGAGCGGCAGCGAAAGGATGCCGGCGTATGAGGAAACCGCCGCGCCACCGGCTTGTCCCCACGAATGTGGCCGCACTCGCCGTGGGGGTCTCGGAAGCGACGATCCGCAAGTGGGTGAGCCGCGGGAAAATCACCCGCTACGGCGCGCCGAACTGCCGCTCCGAGTTCGACATCGACGAACTCACGGACATCGCCATGCGGCGCCGGCCGGCCGGGCGGTGACCACCGGGCATTCCCCCCACGCCATTTCTCTTTCTTCTGCTGCTCCACACCAGGCAAAGACGCCATCTCGACACGGAAACGACAAGGGGAGCTGAGCGCGTTGACTCTACCGACCTCAGTGGAGGGGGTGTCACAAGACCGCCGGGCCCGCTCGGTCGGCATCGGCCGCGCCCACGCCAAGGCCATCCTGCTGGGCGAGCACGCGGTCGTGTACGGGGCTCCGGCGATCGCTCTGCCGATGGTGCAGCTCACCGCCACGGCGAGCGCCGGCTGGTCCTCCCACGCGGGCGACGCCCGGGGCGGCCTGTCCTTCACCATGACCGGTTCCGCCTCCAGGGCGGTGGTGACGCAGGCCTCCGACGGTCTGCAGCGGCTGGCCGCGGCCTTCACCGAACGCATGGGCGTGGAGGGCAGGCCGCACCTCGACGTGATCCTGGACGGTGCGATCCCGCCCGGCCGCGGGCTCGGCTCCAGCGCCGCGAACTCGCGGGCGATCGTCCTCGCGCTGGCCGACCTCTTCGGCCGTGAACTGACCGACGGCACGGTGTTCGACCTGGTGCAGACGGCCGAGAACCTGACGCACGGCCGGGCCAGCGGCGTCGACGCGATGGCTGTTGGCGCCAGTGCCCCGCTGCTGTTCCAGGCGGGCAGGGCCCAGGAACTGGCCGTCGGCTGCGACGCCTTGTTCATCGTCGCCGACAGCGGCACCGCGGGCAGCACCCGGGAAGCGGTCGAGCTGCTGCGGGACGGATTCAGCCGCGGGGCGGGAGCGCGGGAGCAGTTCCTGCGCCGCGCCACGCAGCTCACCGAAGAGGCCCAGCAGGCCCTCGCCGAGGGCGAAGCGCAGGAGCTCGGCGAGCGGCTCACCGGCTACCACGAACTGCTCCAGGCGGCCGGCCTCAGCACCGGGCGGATCGACGCGATGGTCGGGGCCGCGCTCGGGGCGGGCAGCCTCGGCGCCAAGATCACCGGGGGTGGCCTGGGCGGCTGCGTCCTCGCGCTCACCCAGCCGGACCAGGCCAGGGAGGTCGCCCGCCACCTGCACGACGCGGGCGCCGTCCAGACCTGGGTCGTACCGCTGAGGAGGCTCCCCCGCCATGCGCTCTGAACAATCCCCGCAGCTGGTGCGGCCGCCCGTGCCGGACACGGCGGCGGCCACCGCCGTCGCGCACCCCAACATCGCGCTGGTCAAGTACTGGGGCAAGCGCGACGAGCAGCTGTTCCTGCCGCGCACCGACAGCCTGTCGATGACCCTGGACATCTTCCCGACGACCACCCGCGTCCATCTCGCCCCCCGGGCGGACAAAGACACGGTCACCTTCAACGGCCGGGCGGCGACGGGTGAGGCCCTGCGGCGCATCGTCGCGTTCCTGGAGCTGGTGCGCGAGCGGGCGGGGCGGGCCCACCGGGCCGTCGTCGACACCGCGAACACCGTGCCCACCGGGGCCGGACTGGCCTCCTCCGCCAGCGGGTTCGCCGCCCTCGCCGTCGCCGCGGCCGCCGCGTACGGGCTCGGTGACGACGCCACCGCGCTGTCCCGGCTGGCCCGGCGCGGCTCCGGCTCCGCCTCGCGGTCCCTGTTCGGCGGATTCGCCCTCTGGCACGCCGGCTCCAGCACCGGCACGGCCGCTCAGGCGGACCTGAGCTCCTACGCCGAACCGGTACCCGCCGCGCGGCTCGACCCGGCGCTGGTCGTTGCGGTCCTGGACGCGGGCCCCAAGGCGGTGTCCAGCCGTGCGGCCATGCGCCTAACCGTCGACACGTCCCCGCTGTACGAGCCGTGGGCGCGCTCCAGTGGGGACGACCTCAGGGACATGGTCGCCGCGCTGCGGCGCGGCGACCTGGACGCCGTCGGGGAGGTCGCGGAGCGCAACGCGCTGGGCATGCACGCGACGATGCTGGCGGCGCGTCCCGCCGTGCGGTACATGGCGCCGGCCTCCCTCACCGTGCTGGACAGCGTGCTGCAGCTGAGGCGGGACGGCATCGGGGCCTGGGCGACGATGGACGCCGGGCCGAACGTCAAGGTGCTGTGCCGGCGTGCGGATGCCGGGAAGGTGGCCGCGGCCGTGCGCGGCGCCGCCCCGGGCTGCTCGGTGCACATCGCCGGGCCGGGCCCCGGCGCCCGTCTGCTGGCCGGGGACGGACGATGACCACCCGGCGAACGGTCGTGCGGCGTGCGCCGGGCAAGCTGTTCGTCGCCGGCGAGTACGCGGTGGTCGAGAGCGGCCCGGCGATCCTGGTGGCGGTCGACCGGTACATCACCGTCACCGTGTCCGCCGGCGAGCGTGCCGGCGTGCTGATCTCCTCCGACCTCACCGCCCGGGCGGTGCACCGGACCTGGCGGGACGGCCGGCTGACCGGGGCCGGCACACCGGCAAACCCGGTGGTGGCCGCGGTCGAGACGGTGGCGGGCCTGCTGGCCGAACGCGGCCTGCCGGTGCCCCCGTTGAGCGTGTCGATCACCAGCACGCTGCACGAGGACGGCAGGAAGTACGGCCTGGGCTCCAGCGGCGCGGTGACCGTGGCGACGGTCGCCGCCGTGGCCGCGTACTGCGGACTACGGCTGTCGCCCGGGGCCCGGTTCCGGCTCGCGCTGCTCGCGACGGCCCGCATCGACCCCCAGGGCTCCGGCGGTGATCTCGCCGCCAGCACCTGGGGCGGCTGGATCGCCTACCAGGCGCCCGACCGGGCCTTCGTGCTCGACCTGGCCCGCCGCCACGGCATCCAGGAAACCCTGCGCACCCCCTGGCCGGGTTTCGCCCTGCGCCGGCTGCCGCCGCCCAAAGACCTGACCCTGGAGGTCGGCTGGACCGGAAGCCCGGCCTCCACCTCCTCCATGGTGTCAGGCCTGCACCGGCGGGCCTGGCGGGGCAGCGCCTCGCACCAGAAGTTCATGGAGACCAGCGCCGACATCGTCCGCGCCGCGGTCACCGCGCTCGAGGCCGGCGACGGCGAGGGCCTGCTGCAGCAGATCCGGCGGGCCCGCCAGGAGCTGGCCCGCCTGGACGACGAGGTCGGCCTCGGCATCTTCACGCCCGCCCTGTCCGCGCTGTGCGACGCGGCCGAGGCCGCCGGCGGGGCGGCCAAACCCTCGGGGGCGGGCGGCGGCGACTGCGGCATCGCGCTGCTCGACGCCCGCTCCCCGCACGACATCGCCCGCGTACGGCAACGGTGGGCCGCGGCCGGGGTGGCGCCCCTGCCCCTGCGTCCCGCCCCAGAAGGGACCCGGAAATGAGTAGCGCTCAGCGCAAGGACGACCACGTCCGGCTCGCCATGGAGCAGCAGCACGCGCACAGCGGACGCAACCAGTTCGACGAGGTGTCGTTCGTCCACCACGCGCTGGCCGGCATCGACCGGCCCGACGTGTCCCTGCGCACCGCCTTCGCCGGCCTCACCTGGCGGGCGCCGCTCTACATCAACGCGATGACCGGCGGCAGCGTCAAGACCGGTGCCATCAACCGGGATCTGGCCATCGCCGCCCGCGAGACCGGCATCGCCATCGCGTCGGGCTCCATGCACGCCTACTTCAAGGACCCCTCGTGCGCGGACACCTTCCGGGTGCTGCGCACGGAGAACCCGGACGGGTTCGTCATGGCGAACGTCAACGCGACGGCGTCGGCCGAGAACGCGCGGCGCGCCATCGACCTGATCCGCGCCGACGCCCTGCAGATCCATCTCAACACCGCGCAGGAAACACCCATGCCCGAGGGCGACCGGTCGTTCGCGTCCTGGGCGCCGCAGATCGAGCGCATCGCGGCGGCCGTCGACGTCCCCGTGATCGTCAAGGAGGTCGGCAACGGGCTGAGCCGGCAGACCGTCCTGGCGCTGGCGGGCCTGGGCGCGGCGGCGGCCGACGTCAGCGGCCGGGGCGGCACGGACTTCGCCCGCATCGAGAACGGCCGGCGCGAACTCGCCGACTACGCCTACCTGCACGACTGGGGGCAGTCCACGGCCGCCTGCCTGCTGGACGCGCAGGACACCGGCCTCCCCCTGCTGGCCTCCGGCGGCGTCCGCAGCCCGCTCGACGTCGCCCGCGCCCTGGCCCTGGGGGCCGGCGCCGTCGGCTCCTCGGGGGGATTCCTGCGCACCCTGCTGGACGGCGGCGTGCCGGCGCTGGTCGCGAAGATCTCCACCTGGCTCGACCAGCTGGCCGCCCTGCAGACCATGCTCGGCGCCCGCACCCCCGCCGACCTCACCCGCTGCGACCTGCTGATCCACGGCGAACTCCGGTCCTTCTGCGCCGACCGGGGCATCGACACCCGGCGGCTCGCCCAGCGCTCCAGCCCCAGCCCCAACTCCGGCTCCAGCTCCAGCCCCAGCCCCAGCGACGCCCTCCACCAGATGACGGGAAGCACACGATGACCGAAGCCCACGCGATCGCCGGAATCCCCATGAGGTGGGTGGGCCCCCTGCGCATGTCGGGGAACGTCGCCACCACCGAGACCCATGTACCGCTGGCCACCTACGAGTCGCCGCTGTGGCCCTCGGTGGGCCGCGGCGCGAAGGTCTCCCGGCTGGCCGAGAAAGGCATCGTCGCCACCCTCGTCGACGAGCGGATGACCCGCTCGGTGCTCGTCGAGGCGACGGACGCGCAGACCGCGCTCACCGCCGCGCGGACCATCCACGCGCGCATCGAGGAACTGCGCGAAGTGGTGCGCGGCTGCAGCCGGTTCGCCCAGCTGATCGGCATCCGGCACGAGATCAACGCCAACCTGCTGTTCATCCGCTTCGAGTTCTCCACCGGCGACGCCTCCGGCCACAACATGGCCACCCTCGCCTCCGACGCGCTCCTGGCGCACCTGCTGCAGAGCGTCCCGGGCATCTCCTACGGGTCGATCTCCGGCAACTACTGCACGGACAAGAAGGCCACCGCCATCAACGGCATCCTGGGGCGCGGCAAGAACGTCGTCACCGAACTGCTCGTGCCGCGCGCGGTGGTGTCCAGTGTCCTGCACACCACGGCCGCGAAGATCGTCGAGCTGAACATCCGCAAGAACCTGCTCGGCACCCTCCTCGCCGGCGGGATCCGCTCGGCCAACGCCCACTACGCGAACATGCTGCTCGCGTTCTACCTGGCGACCGGCCAGGACGCGGCCAACATCATCGAAGGCTCGCAGGGCGTCGTGATGGCCGAGGACCGCGACGGCGACCTCTACTTCTCCTGCACGCTGCCGAACCTGATCGTCGGCTCGGTCGGCAACGGCAAGGGCCTGGGCTTCGTGGAGACGAACCTGACCCGGCTCGGCTGCAAGGCCGACCGCGAGCCCGGCGACAACGCCCGCCGGCTCGCCGCCCTCGCCGCCGCCACCGTGCTGTGCGGCGAACTCTCCCTGCTCGCCGCGCAGACCAACCCGGGTGAACTCATGCGCGCGCACGTCCAGCTGGAACGCGACAACAAGACCGCAAAGGTTGGTGTATGAGGCATGTCCCTATCCATCGGAATCCACGACCTGTCGTTCGCGACAGGCCAGTTCGTCCTGCCGCACACGGCACTCGCCGACCACAACGGCACCGAGATCGGCAAGTACCACGTGGGCATCGGCCAGGAGTCGATGAGTGTGCCCGCCGCCGACGAGGACATCGTGACCCTCGGCGCGGCGGCCGCCGCGCCGATCATCGCCCGGCACGGCACGGACCGGATCCGCACCGTCGTGTTCGCCACCGAGTCCTCCATCGACCAGGCGAAAGCGGCCGGCGTGTACGTCCATTCGCTGATCGGGCTGGGCTCGGCCACCCGCGTCGTCGAGCTGAAGCAGGCCTGCTACGGGGCGACCGCCGCCCTGCAGTTCGCCATCGGCCTGGTCCGGCGTGACCCGGCCCAGGAGGTCCTGGTGATCGCGAGCGACGTCTCCAAGTACGAGCTGGAGAGCCCGGGCGAGGCCACCCAGGGGGCGGCGGCGGTGGCCATGCTGGTCAGCGCGAACCCCGCGCTGGTGCGCATCGAGGACCCCTCGGGCCTGTTCACCGCCGACGTCATGGACTTCTGGCGGCCCAACTACCGCGACGCCGCCCTGGTCGACGGGCAGGAGTCCATCGGCGCCTACCTGCAGGCGGTGGAGGGCACCTGGAAGGACTACGCGGAGCAGGACGGCCGCAGGCTCGAGGAGTTCGCCGCGTTCTGCTACCACCAGCCGTTCACCAAGATGGCCTTCAAGGCCCACCGCCACCTGCTGAACTACTGCGGCTACGACACCGACAACGACGACATCGCCCGCGCGGTGGGGCAGACCACGGCCTACAACACCGTGATCGGCAACAGCTACACCGCCTCGGTGTACCTGGGCCTGGCCGCCCTCCTGGACCAGGCGGACGACCTCAGTGGCCGGCCCGTCGCCTTCCTCAGCTACGGCTCCGGCAGCGTCGCGGAGTTCTTCGCCGGCACCGTGGTCGCCGGCTACCGCGAGCACCTGCGCACGAAGGCCAACCGCGAGGCGATCGAGGGGCGCACGCCGGTCGACTACGCCGGCTACCGCGAGCTGCACGAGTGGACGTTCCCGACCGACGGCGGCGACCACGCCACCCCGGAGCAGACCACCGGGCCGTTCCGGCTGGCCGGGATCAGCGGCCACAAGCGCATCTACCAGACGCGCTGAGCGTCCCCGGGGCCCCCACGGCGGGGCGGCCCGTGCGCCGCCCCGCCGGCCCCGCCGTACAGCCATCCACCGACCCATGTGAGGGGAGGGCAGCCGCGTGAACGGCACCACGATCCCCGGCCCCGGCAGCCCCATGAAGGACATCAGGATCCTCGGCACGGGCGCCTACGTGCCCGACAGGATCGTCTCCAACGACGAAGTCGGCGCACCGGCCGGGGTCGACGACGCCTGGATCACCCGCAAGACCGCGATCCGGGAACGCCGCTGGGCCGCCGCAGGCCAGGCCACGTCCGACCTGGCGACGGCCGCGGCCCGCGCCGCGATGCAGTCGGCCGGCATCACCGCCGAGCAACTGTCCATGATCGCGGTCGCCACGTCCACACCGGACCGGCCGCAGCCGCCGACCGCGGCCTACGTGCAGCACAACCTCGGCGCGGCCGGCACCGCGGCGTTCGACGTCAACGCGGTGTGTTCCGGCACCGTGTTCGCGCTCTCCGCGGTCGGCAGCGTCATCCTGCGGCGGGGCGGCTACGCGCTGGTCATCGGCGCGGACGTGTACTCGCGCATCCTGAACCCGGCCGACCGCAGGACGGTCGTGCTGTTCGGGGACGGCGCCGGGGCCATGGTCCTGGGCCCCACCACCCGGGGCCCGCTCCTGCGGCATGTCGCCCTGCACACCTTCGGCGCCCTCTCCGACCTGATCCAGGTGCCCGCCGGCGGCAGCCGGCAGCCCCTGGACCGGGCGGGCCTTGAGGCCGGACTGCAGTACTTCGCAATGGACGGACGCGAGGTACGCCGTTTCGTCGTGGAGCAACTGCCGCAGCTGACCAAGGGATTCCTCCACGAGGCCGGCGTCGAGGCCGCGGACATCAGCCACTTCGTCCCGCACCAGGCCAACGGCGTCATGCTCGACGACGTCTTCGCGGACCTGGCCCTGCCCCGCGCCACCCTGCACCGCACGGTCACGCACTACGGCAACACCGGAGCCGCCTCCATCCCCATCACCCTGGACGCGGCCGCCCGCCAGGGCGCCTTCCGCCCCGGCGAACTGATCCTGCTGGCCGGCTTCGGCGGCGGCATGGCCGCGAGCTTCGCCCTGATCGAGTGGTGAGAAACCCCCACGGCCCCTCACAGCCCCGCCCCGCCCCACAAGCCGCTCTCTGTTGAAAGGCTGCACCCATGCCGCTCGTGCTCGACGCCGCTGCCCAGGACCTCCTCTTCCGTGAGGCCCGCACCGCGAACACCTTCACCGCCGAGCCGGTGACCGACGAGCAGATCGAGGCGGTCTACGACCTGGTCAAGTACGGTCCGACCTCCTCCAACCAGACCCCGCTGCGCATCACCCTGGTCCGCTCCCCCCAAGCCCGTGAGCGCCTCGTGCCGCACATGGCCGAAGCCAACCGCCCCAAGACCGCCACCGCCCCGCTGGTCGCGATCCTCTCCACCGACAACGAGTTCCACGAGGAACTGCACAAGCTGGTCCCGCACTTCCCCCAGGTCAAGGACCTGCTCTACGCCGAGCGCCCGGCCCGCGAGGCGTCCGCCGCCCTCAACGGCGCCCTGCAGGCCGCGTACTTCATCATCGGCATCCGCGCCGCCGGCCTCGCCGCCGGCCCGATGAGCGGCTTCGATCCGGCCGGCGTCCAGAAGGAGTTCCTGGACGGCGACCACACCCCGCTGATGGTCGTCAACATCGGCCGCCCCGGCCCAAACGCCTGGTTCCCGCGCGCCCCGCGCCTTCACGCCGGCGAGGTCATCACCACCGTCTGAACCCGCCGACCGCCAGCCAAGAGGCCGGGTGCAGCAGGCGACTGCCTGCCGCGCCCGGCCTCTTGGCGGTCTAGCGCCCGGACCGCGGTCAGCCGCCGTCGCGGGCGCGCCGTTCGTAGGCGGGCCACACCTCGCCGGCGAGCAGCAGTTCCTGCGGGGACAGCGGAACGTCCTCCCGCAGCCGCTCGGGGTGTGCGGGCGGCGGCCCTCCCACCCCCGGCGGCAGCACCAGGAACCTGCCCCGGGCGTAGCGCACCAGGCGGCTCCGGGAGCGTGCCGGGGGGCGGGGCGGGTCCAGGGCGTGCACCGCCTCGGGGCCGATGTAGAGGGCCCCGTAGGAGGCCAGGGCCCGCCACACGGGCCGCAGGCAGCGCCTGATCATCCGCAGGCCGCCGCGCAGTATCCGCATCATGTCTGCACCTCCACACCTCCGCTCGTCCTTCCCTTTGAAGACTGGCAAGGTTCACTCGGGGACCGGTCGAGAGGGCGCGGCGCACGGCGGTGCTGTTTCCGGCCACCGGCACCCCGCACCCGGGGCCCGCTGGGTGCCGGGCGGGCAGCACGACGAGGCGCGCTGCAGGGGTGCAGCGCGCCGGGCCGGTGCGGTGAGGCGGTGTACGGGGGGCGGGGGGCGCAACACGCTCCGGGGGCCGGGGTGTTGCGGCCATCGCGTCAGTCGATGCCGCGTACGACGTGCGGCTCCCAGGTGTCGTCCTCGTCGATGCCGGCGAGCCGGAGCGGCGGGGGCGGGGGCGGGGCGTTTGGTGACTGTCTGGTGTCCTCCTCCAGGGTGGCGTACATCTGGTCCTCCTGCTCTGTGGG